>JAZQDY010000214.1:0-11796 GCA_045547015.1 Eubacteriales bacterium
GGTGGAGAGCAAGGTGTTCGGTATCGGTGCGGAAAGCTGCACCATCGGCTCCCATGAGTTTTATATGGGATGCGCCCTGAAGCACAATATTATGCTTACGCTGGATGCCGGGCATTATCATCCTACGGAGATGATTTCTGACAAGATTTCCTCCGTTCTGCAGTATACGAAGGGCATTCTTCTTCACGTTTCCCGTCCGGTTCGCTGGGACAGTGACCACGTGGTCATTCTGGATGATGAGCTTCGTGCTATTGCCGCCGAGATTCTCCGGAACCGCTTTGAGGATCGGGTGCATATCGGGCTTGATTATTTTGATGCCAGCATCAACCGTGTGGCTGCCTGGGCGATCGGCGCCCGCAATATGGCAAAAGCACTTCTGTATGCGGCACTGGAGCCTACCGAGAAACTCAAGGAGATGGAGCGACGGGGCGATTATACCTCGCGTCTTGCTTACCTGGAAGAGCTGAAAACCTATCCCTTCAGCGCGGTTTGGGATTACTACTGCGAAAACAGCGGTGTTCCCGTGCGCGACAGCTGGATCGCCGACGTACAGGACTATGAGAAAAATGTCCTGGCGCAGAGATAATCGTATGAAAAAGCATTTTCTGAGAACAGTGGCGGGGGCAATTGCCGCTGCCGCTGTCTGTTGTTCTTTTGCCGGGTGCGTCATTTTCCGTCCAAGTGACGGCGGGCAGAGCGGCGTAGGGCGGAATACGGATTCGCCCGCTGTCTCCGATACTGCGGCAACGGTACAGACGGGCGAAACCAAAGCCCCTGAAACTACCGGCACCTCCGCGGCACCGGTGACTACCCAGCCCCCGGTGACCACTCAGCCACCTGTTGCGGAAAAGCGCGTTTCCGTTCTCGCTGTGGGTGATAATCTCATCCATGAAGCGGTGTTTACCGATGCGAAAAATCGGGCAGCAGACGGCGCGGCATACGATTTCGTGCCCATGTACGCAGGCGTAGCGGAGGCCATTGCCGGGGCGGACCTCGCCTTTATCAATCACGAATGTCCTATTGCCGGCAACGATAAAGGTATTTCCGGATATCCCACCTTCAACTCCCCTACGGAAGCCGGACAGGCTCTGGCAGACGTAGGCTTTGACGTGATTAATCTGGCCAACAACCATATTCTGGACAAGCGCGCGGACGGTGCGCGTGCTACGGTGGAATTTGTGCAGTCCCTGCCGGTGACGGCCATTGGTGCGTACCGGGATACAGCGGATCGGAATGACCTCCGTATCACGGAGGTAAACGGTGTGCGGATTGCCTGGCTCTCTTATTTTGATATGAGTATTCTCGGCTACACTCCCAATACGACGGGCGTGGAGATCGCTTTTATGGGCGATGAGTCGAAGATCAGGGAAGAGATTCAGAATGCCAATAAAAACGCCGATTTCGTCATCGTTTCCGCCCACTGGGGCAGGGAACAGTATGCTGTAACGGACGAGCAGAAGCGAATGGCAGCCCTTATGTCTGAGGCCGGTGCGGATGTGATCCTCGGTCACCATTCCCATATCATTCAGCCGGTGGAATGGCATGAGAACACGGACGGCTCCCGTACGCTGATCGTGTATTCGCTGGGCAATTTCCTTTCTACGCAGTACTATTCCTACAATATGGTGGGCGGTATGTTCACCTTTGACGTGGTGATGAAGGACGGCGTCTGTACGCTGGAAAATCCGATTCTGAATCCTACCGTAACCCAGTACAGCAAAAACCGGGATGGGCTGCAGATTTATCTGCTTGAGGATTATACGGATGCGCTGGCAAGTGCACACGGCTGTACGGTGAAGCATTCGCCCGATTTTTCTCTCCAGTGGATTTACAAACATGTGAAATCCATCATTTCCGAAGAATTTTTACCTGCTTATTTTGAGTGACTGTCTTATGAATTTTATGAAAACAAATCGATTCCTGCGAGGCGCTGCCCTACTGCTTCTCTTGTGTACTGCGGTTTTGTCTCTTGCATCCTGCATAAAAACGCGGCCCGTAATGCTGGATCTGCCGGCCGATGACGGAGGCGTCGGCAGAGAACCTGTATCTGCTGAAACGGCAGATACCTCTGCCCCGGACGCTCCCGCCGAGACGTCCGGTACAACGACGGCAGCAACGACTGCCGTGACGCCTGCTGTCACCACAGCCGTGACCACAGCCGCGACCACAGCCGTCACTACGGCGGCAACGACTGCGGCACCGCGTCCGCCGGTTCCGGATGATGGCGAATTCACCATTTGTCTTGATCCCGGGCACGGCTTCGGTGATGGCGGCACGGATTCCGAATATCTGGGTGATCTTATGGAAAAAGATATCACTCTCGCTGTAGTGGAACTTCTGAAAGCAAAACTGGAAGCGCTGGGCTATAACGTAATTCTGACTCACGACGGGAAAACTTTTCCGAAATCCGCTGAGGACGACGGAAATGACCTTTTCCGTCCCCAGGAAAGAATTTCTTATGTGTCTGATCTGGACATAGAATTCTATCTTTCCATGCACTGCGACAGCTACCCTGCGGATTCTTCCGTGAAGGGCACACGTCTGTATTACAGTGCGGGTACCGTACATACGAAAGAATCCGGCGCTGTCGCCAAAGCTATGATGGATGGGATTAACGGTGCTTTGCCGAATTCCAAAAAGTCCCTTCTTAGGGAGATGGAGCACGACGCAGCGTATTATGTACTTCGTGCCTGCCCCGTTCCGTCCGTGCTTATCGAAATGGGCTTCGTATCCAACAAAACCGATGCACAGAATATGGTCAGTGAAGCGTGGAGGGAAACGTTTGCGCAGGGGATTGTGGACGGATTACATAAATATTTTGCACAATAGTCTATAATCTTTCGGGAAAGAACCGTCGTTTTATGTAAAACAAATATTGATTTTTTTCATGATTTGTTTTATAATAATATATACCCTGATTGATTCATGAATGGACGGACCGAATGAACGACTTTTTCTCCAATTTTCTCTATAGTGTAAACGTAATTTCACCTATACTTCTGCTTCTGCTGGTTGGTATGTGGCTGAAGAAAACCGGTTTTCTTACCGATTCTTTTACAGATGTGGCGGACAAGCTGGTGTTCAAGGTCGGTCTTTCTTCCATGCTGTTTTTGGACGTGGCGACCGCGTCGCTTTCAGAACTTCCGGACGTTTCCCTGATTTTGTTTGCCGTCGTTTCCGTAACGGCATCGTTTATTGCGGTTTCCTTTATTACCATGGCGGTTACCAAGGATAACGGCAAACGAGGCGCCATGACGCAGGGAATCTGCCGTTCCAACTTCGTGATCCTGGGGGTTCCGCTTCTCAGCGGTATGTTCGGTGAGGAAGGAGCGGCGTCCGTAGCGCTTCTCATCCCTATTGTTATTCTTATGTTCAACAGCTATTCCGTAATCGTGCTGTCGGTTTTTGCTCCCCGGGAAAAGAAGCTGACCGTGGGGCAGACGCTTCTCCGTATCGGAAAAAGCATTATCACCAATCCGCTTATTATCGGTGTGGTGCTGGGTATTCCGTTTATGCTGACCGGATGGGAACTGCCTCTCGGTGTCACGAAAACGGTGGGGTACCTCGGCGATCTTGCAACACCTCTCGCCCTTATCAGTCTGGGTGCTACATTCTCTCTGAAAAGCTTTCGGGGACGGATCTGGTACGCCGTCGGCTCTGCCGCCGGAAAAACAGTTCTTATGCCGCTTGTCATGTGTACAGCGGCGGCACTGCTCGGCATGCGCGGAGCTCCTTTGGGAACGGTTCTCGTTATGTTCGGTGCCCCTACTGCCGTATCCAGTTACATCATGGCGAAGAACATGGGCAGTGACCATGAGCTTGCCGGACAGATTTTGTTTTTAACTACCGCTATGTGCGTGTTTACTATTTTCCTTGGAATTTTTGCTTTGAAAACGTTAGGCCTTATCTGAGACTTGCGTTTTATCGTGAAAGGAGCAGAGATATGCTGAGTATGTATGCCGTTTCGTCTATGAAGAACATGGGATTGACAGGCGAAGTGTATACTTTTGGCGTGTCCTCTGTTTTTATATCTTGAGCTTTGTGGGAGAATGTTGTTTTTCATTCTCCCGCTTTTCTTTTGTATTCTATGGATCGGGATCGGTCCGCAACATATATTACAAAAATTACATCATGTGAGGGTTTGTCATGAAGGAATTATTGTACGGAGAACTTGCCGTAATCGGTATGAGAGGCTGTGAAGGCTTTGTGGAGCAGGTGGATCGGTATCTCAGAGAGTGGCGCGGTCATGATGGAGAAAGCTTTCTGATTGAGGCAAACTGCCCCCGCTTCGGTTCCGGTGAGGCAAAGGCACTGATCCGTCAGTCTATGCGCGGCCGTGACGTGTATATCTTTTCCGATTGTTTCAATTACGGAGTTACTTATGATATGCGCGGCTTCAAGGTACCCATGAGTCCGGACGATCATTTTCAGGATTTGAAGCGCGTGATTGCTGCCATCGAAGGCAAGGCACGCCGTATTTCCGTAATCATGCCTATGCTGTACGAGGGTCGTCAGCATAAGAGAAGCTCCCGTGAATCCCTGGACTGTGCCCTGGCACTGCAGGAACTGGTGAATATGGGTGTTACCAATATTATCACCTTTGACGCACACGATCCCCGCGTGCAGAACGCCATTCCCCTGCACGGATTTGACAACGTGCATCCCACCTATCAGATGCTGAAGGCTTTGGTTCGTGCCTATCCCGATATCTCCCTGTCTCACGATCAGTTGACGATCATTTCTCCCGACGAGGGTGCCATGTCCCGCTGCATGTATTATTCCTCTGTGCTGGGCGTGGATATCGGTATGTTCTACAAGCGCCGCAACTACGCGGTGATCGTGAACGGCAAGAACCCCATCGTGGCACACGAGTATCTGGGTAAGGATATCAGGGATAAAGACGTAATCGTGGTGGACGATATGATCTCCTCCGGTGAATCCATTCTGGACGTATCCGCTCAGCTGAAGGCAAAGGGCGCACGGAGAATCTTCCTGTTCGTTACCTTCGGTCTGTTCTGCAGCGGACTTAAGATTTTTGATGAGGCGTACGAAAAGGGTCTGATTGATAAGGTGTTTACCACCAACCTGGTGTATCAGCCTACGGAACTTCGCGAACGCGGTTGGTATCAGGAAGTAAATATGTGTAAGTACGTTTCCTACATCATTGATACGCTGAATCACGATGAGTCCATCAGCACGCTCTTGGATCCCGTACAGAGAATTCACACGCTGCTGGATAATCAGGCAAAGAGACTGGCTGAAAGCAAAGCTGAGGTTTAATGAATTATGATCCATTTTAAAAGAACAATTTCTGCGTTGATTCTGGATGCCATGAATGCACTGTGGCCGGAGAATACGCTTACGGCGGCGGATGTCAACGATATGCTGGAGTATCCGCCGGATGATACCATGGGCGACGTGGCGCTGCCTTGCTTTAAGTTGAGCAAATCGCTCCGCAGTGCTCCGCCGAAAATCGCCGCTGCCCTTTCGGAGAAAATCGGTGCGTGTGAGATCGCGGATGTGAGCGTGGCAGGCGGATATCTGAATTTTAAGATTCTGTCTTCCTATCTTGCGGAAACAGTGCTGAAATCCGTAGAGGAAAAGGGCAACGAATACGGTAAGAACGATATGGGGGCAGGGAAGACGGTGGTTCTGGACTACTCCTCTCCCAATACCTCAAAACCCTTTCACATCGGACATCTGGGCACTACGGTTATCGGACATGCTCTGAAACTGCTCCACGAGTTCTGCGGTTATACCTGTATCGGTATCAACCATCTGGGCGATTGGGGTACGCAGAACGGAAAGCAGATCGTAGCATACCGGAAATGGGGCGATAAAGCCACTGTAGAAGAAAAGGGATGCGACGGTCTTGTGGAGTTGTACGTGAAATTCCACGAAGAGGCGGAAAAGGATCCGTCCCTGAACGACGAGGCAAGAGCTGAATTCAAGCGGCTGGAAGAGCACGTGCCCGAGAATATCGATCTTTGGAAGTGGTTCCTCGAGATCAGCCTCAAAGAGTACAACGTGACCTATAAGCAGTTGGGTATCACCTTTGACCACTACATGGGCGAGAGCTTTTTCTCCGATAAAATGGATGCACAGATCCAGATCATGCGGGCCAAGAACCTTTTGAAGCTGGATGACGGTGCCTCTATCGTGGATCTGTCCGAGTATAATATGCCTCCCTGCCTCATTCTGAAGCGGGACGGCGCGTCTCTGTATCCCTCCCGGGATATTGCCGCTGCCGTGTACAGAAAGGACAATTTCCATTTTGATAAGTGTATCTACGTTACCTCTGCCGGCCAAAGCCTGCACTTTGCCCAGTGGTTCAAGGTAATGGAACTGATGGGATACGATTGGGTAAATCAGTTAGTGCACGTTCCTTACGGGACGGTCAGCATCGGCGGCGAAAAACTGGCGACCCGTACCGGCAATGTGGTACTGCTGAAGGATCTGTTCCGCCAGTCCATTGAAAAAGTGTACGAGATTATGAACGAAAAGAATCCCGACCTTCCGAACCGCGATGAGGTGGCTGAGGCAGTGGGCGTGGGTGCTATCGTGTTCCACTATCTCTACAACAGCCGTATCAAGGATATCAATTTCATTTTGGAAAATGCTCTCAGCTTTGAGGGAAGCACCGGTCCGTACGCCCAGTATACCTACGCCCGTACGTGCAGTATTCTGGAAAAGGCCGGGGATCTGGATCTCACCGGAGACGCCGTTCTGACGAAGCCGGAGGAATCCGCTCTCCTGCTGACGCTCTCCAAGTTCCCGGAGAAGGTGCTGGACGCCGTGGCGCAGTACGAGCCCTCTATCATTACCCGCTACGTGATCGACGTTTGTACGGCGTTCAATCGCTTCTACCAGGCGTGTCCGGTGGTCACCGCCGAGGATTTGAACGTACGTGCCGCCCGTGTTCGCCTTACCCGTGCCGCGGGACAGGTGATCCGCAATGCGCTTCGCCTCATCTGCATTAAAACCCCGGAAAAGATTTGATTTTGTTTTGCCCCGCCGCAAATGCCGGGGAGAAAGGATATACCGTTTTTCAGAAACGGACAGGTGTTAAAGATGTCTGGACACAGTAAATGGAACAATATTAAAAATAAAAAAGCAAAAACTGACGCACAGAAGGGGAAGCTCTTTACCAAAATCGGTAAAGAGATCGCCATCGCCGTGCGTGAGGGCGGTCCCGATCCGTCCGGCAACAGCAAGCTGCGTGAGATCGTTGCGAAAGCAAAGGCGAACAACGTGCCCAATGATAACATTGAGCGTGCCATCAAAAAAGCAAGCAGTGCCGATGCCGTGGAATACGAGGAGATTGTGTACGAGGGCTACGGCCCGTCCGGCGTTGCCGTAATCGTGGAGGCCGCCACCGACAGCCGCAATCGCACCGCGTCCGACGTGCGTCACTATTTCGATAAATACGGCGGAAACCTGGGCCAGAGCGGATGCGTGTCCTTTATGTTTGAGGATAAGGGCGTGATCGTCGTTCTCCGGGAGGACGGCGTGGATGAGGATGCCCTGATGGAGACAGCACTGGAAGCCGGTGCCGCTGACTTTACCGCTGACGAGGATGGGTCCGAGATCCTCACCGAGGTGAGCGATCTGTACGCTGTCCGCGATGCCCTGGCAGAGGCCGGCTATACCATTGAATCCGCTGAGAAGGACAAGATTCCTACCACTTACGTTACGCTGACCAGTGAGGACGATATCAAGAATATGAACCTGCTGATCGAGCATCTGGAGGATTCCGACGATATCAGCGAGATCTACCACAACTGGGAAAACTGCGAAGAATAATAAGTAGAAAAACGGATGCCGTGCGGCATCCGTTTCCATTTTCTTATTTTCCCGGCTGATAAGCGGGATTGAATGCATAGAAGTTTTTGGAGTCCATGCTGTCCTTGGCAATGCGGAGTGCATCACCGAAACGCTGGTAGTGCACCACTTCCCGTTCACGGAGGAACTTCAAGGGCTCCCGTACGTCGGGATCGTCGATGAGGCGGAGAAGATTGTCGTAGGTTACGCGTGCCTTTTGCTCTGCTGCGTTTTTGCAAAAGCAACCTTCAAAACGACCAGAAGATCTGCAAAGGAACGTTCCGCGTACCCGGCAGACTGTAAACAATAGACGTATTTTTCATGGATTAAACGTTTTGTTGAGTTGTATCTGTCGTATGAAAATGCTGTATGCGGTGCAGTTCAGAATATTTCGTTATCTTATAATCAATCATGCAACATTTTTACTAACTGTTTTTTCTCCGAACAGACTGCTTGGCACTCTGCTTCTATCCGGCAAAACTCCTCCCGTTCACGCAACGGAATACTCCACCGCTTTTGCAGAGCTTCCAAAAAGAATTCCGCTTTACAGAATTTTTGCGGCCAGTTCTTTACAGTCAGGCGATCCATCAGCGGTGCGGTATACGCTTGTTCTCCGCCAAGTGTCTTCCAGTGATCAAACGCCTGTGTATGTTTCCATGCATTTTCCAGTGCGGTAAGTGCATCCTCGTATCGTCCATTCGTGGTGTAACCGCTGGCACACCATGTGTATGCTTCCCGCAGATAATTGTGATATGTCAGATAATTTTCGTCCGGAATCATATTTGATAGGATCGTAATGATCAGTTCTGCCGCCCAAAGATGTTCCTTGAATGCCAGCTCCAGAAGCTCATTCAGAAATTTCAGCATAGCAGACTCGCGCATTTTCTGGATATGCTGGATTCGTTCTTCCTTAGGCAGACATGCTCTGTATGCGCGATCACGTCGGATACCTTTGGGGAGCTGATTGGCATACTGAAGTGCTTCTTCACATTTGTCAAGGTTATTGAGAATATACACCGCGCTTTCCAGAGCTTCTTCGCGCCAATTCGTTTCTTCACAATCATCAATCACCATTCTATAGTGGCCTAGAGAACGGTTCAGCATATCCTCCCAATCCTTGTCACGCAATTCGTATGCCCGTATCCTTTCTCCATAAGCCAGCCAGCACCAATACACCGGATTATCCGGATATGCACTTACCAATGCCTGTGCAGCGGCAATCAGCTTTTCTCCATCCTGCAGTCCGTAGCGTTCTGTTTTCCATGCTTTCTCCAATTCTTGACGACGGACATCCGTCTCACCTGTCTGTGTTTCATTGCCCAAAAGAAAATCGGTAGTAGTGTGCAGTAGATTGGCAAGTGGAACAATGTACGAAAGGTCCGGTGAGTTTGTTCCTCTTTCCCACTTGGACACCGTCTGAAACGATACATTCAGATAAGATGCCAGTTTTTCCTGGGTGAGGTTATTCTTTACGCGTAACTCTCTGATGCGTTTCCCGATATTTTGCACGATTGAGCCCTCCATCATATATACACTAAAAAATCCTTTATTGTGCTGATTTCATTATAGCATAATAAAGGATTTTATACAATAACCGATTTCCCGATGTAAACTCGCCCGCCTGGCGAATTTCGGAACGCGTCAGCCAGTTCTCGCTCTCTTAGGAATTTTATCGGTTCGCGCACGTCGGGATTGTCGATGAGACGGAGAAGATTGTCGTAGGTCACGCGGCCCTCTGCTCTGCTGCGTCTATGTAAAGGCAATTTTCAAAACGACCAGAAGATCTGCAAAGGGACGTTCCGCGTGCCCGGCACACGCTTGCCCACGGTAATACGGTCAATCAATCCGTCCACGGCGGCGCGGGTGAGACGGGGGGCATCCGTGTATTCGGCGATACGCTCCTCTGGGGAGGTGCTTTCGGCTTTTGCGTGCTGCTTGGTCAGCGTGTCTTTCAAGCGGTTTATATGCTGCTGCATATTCGTTTTTTCCTCGGAAAAAGCGCGGGAAAACTGGACGAACTCTTCTTCCTCAATGATCCCTTTGACTTTGTCCATATACAAGGCGCGCAGGGCGTTTTCGTTATCGCGAAGCTTTTTTTCGTAACCAATCATTTCTGCCTGTATCTTCTGCATTTTTTGTGCCTCATCCGTATCGGAGCCAAGGGCGTCGGTAAGGTTTTCGCGGATCAGATAAATGGTATTAAACTCCTGCACAGCACGAAGCACCGTTTCCTCCAGCCGATTCTGAGAAATAAACGCACCGCCGCAGGCATTCTTTGCCGCATACCGGGTAGGGCAGGACAGGTACGTTCTTCCCCTGTTTTTTGAGGATCGGAGCGCACATCCGCACTGTGCGCAGCGAACCTTGCCGGTAAAAAGACCGATGGTACCCGTGCCGAACGGTTTGGCGTTTGCGGTGAGTCGTGCCTGCACCTGCTCCCACAGAGTACGGTCAATGATCGGCTCATGAGTGTCCTCCACCACGTACCAGCTGTCCCGGGGGCGTGGGCGGTTTTCTTTTGTTTTATAGGATATACTCCCGTATTTTCCCTGTACCATACTGCCAATGTACATTTCGTTTTTCAGTATGCCTGCCACTGTGCTGTATTTCCAAAGGCATGATGCAGGAGAGGCGGGCTGTTTATAGCGAAGTCCCTGCTGCTGTTTGTACGCTGTGGGATTGGGTATGCCTCTTTCATTCAGCCGGCGGGCGATGGCGGTTTTTCCGTATCCTTCATCGAACAGAAGAAAGATTTCCCGCACTACGCCGGCGGCTTCCGGATCAATGAGCAGATGCCCTTTTTTGTCGGGATCTTTTCGGTAGCCGTACAGGGCAAAGGAACCGATGTGGAGTCCGTTCTGCCGGCGGTTTGTCAGCACGCTGCGGATATTTTCCGACATATCCTCCAGATACCATTCGTTGATGAGACCGTTGATCTGCCGGGATTTTTTATTGCCTCGATTGTCCGTGTCTGCGTTGTCTACGATGCTGACAAAGCGGATGCCCCAGAGGGGGAACAGACCGTGTATGTACTTTTCCACCAGTTCCATCTCTCTTGTAAAGCGGGATTGGGTTTTGCACAGGATAATATCAAAGCACCGCATTTCCGCATCAGTAAGGAGACGGTTGAAGGCCGGTCGCTTCCTATCCGCGCCGGCGTAATCGTCATCGCTGTAAATTCCATAAATTTCCCAATCCCGCTCCACTGCATAGCGGATCAGCATGGATTTCTGATTCTGGATACTGCCTGAATCTTCGTGCTCGGACGGTTTGTTTTTGTCTTCTTCGGAAAGACGGCAGTAGATGGCGGCCTTCATTGGACATCCCCAGTGTAGTAATCCGATTGCTTTCGCTTTTCTGCCCGCTGAATAATCCAAAACCATTTTTCCGTGTATCGCTTTTTTCGGTCCTCGTCGGAATCGGTTTTGAAATAGTATTCGCAGTACGGATCTGTTTTGTCTCGGCACATATAAAACACCTCCTTTCGGCAGTATATGCGGGAGGGAATGTCCGTGACAAAAAAGAGATGACGCATTAGCGCGCTATCCTTAACGAAGAATAAATCTCGGTATGTATCCGGAAGTCATAATGGCTTCCGGGTATATACTTTTTTTTGCCCATTCTATACTACCCAATCCCGTATCAGTCCGAGTTCGGTTGAAAAGTGAAGTATATCACAATGGGATTGCCCGCTGTCCGTGAATACTTGACCTCTTTTTCATACACGAGTATCTTTCTCACAAACACTCGCAGCAGCTCGGGGGTCAGCTTCGGCATTTCAAGATATTCCTTTGCCTTGTCCATAAACTCCCGAATGCACTGCTCTCACATATCCATTTCGTCAATACGTTCCGTGATAGATGCAAGCTCCTGTTTCAGCTCTGCCTGCTCCTGTTCGTATCCGACTGCCATGGTGTCATATCGTTCTTCGGTGATTCGTCCGCAAACACGATCTTCATACAGACAGCGAATAAT
>JAZQDY010000215.1:0-21865 GCA_045547015.1 Eubacteriales bacterium
CATCCACTTTTCTTTCATAAGAACGCCGTGCACCTGTTTCTGCACCATCCGTATGCCGCCGTTGCAGGCAACTTCCTGCCGTGACATCTTTTCCGCTTCTGCCCGTTCATCTTTCCACTGTTCACTGTAGAAAACATCCCATGAAAACACAGCCATCTCCTGCTTTTGATACAGAATCGCCGCACGGCCGTACATGCAATAATTGTTTCTTTTGAGATAGTTTGTAAACGTATAGGAAACTTTACTTTTCAAGCTGTCTGCAAGCAGATTCGTCATCTGTTTTTTCAATAGTCCCCAGGATTTATAATGATCTGTTTTACCGTAGGCGTTCAGATCCGACTTTTCGAAATCATTCATCCGTTATTTCCTTTCCGGCAGTGTCACGCATACGACGGTTGCTTCGTTAGACAGAAAAGCCGCCGATGATTTTGATATATCAGAATTTTTCGGTTATGTAAATTCTTTCTCAATCGCTTTGACGACGGATGCAAAGGTTTTTTGGGTAGCAATTTTACAGAGAAAATAGCCGAATGCACACATAATAACTGGGATAAAGACAGGAAAAATACTATCCAATGCAGAAGTGATCGTGGGGGCAAGGAGAACTATTTCCGCCATCAACAGAAGAGCAAACCAAAACGCCATAAAAATCCGGACACTCTTCACCGGCAGCCCCATCATGCACAAAACAGTCTCAGCATCTTTATGGGAAACAACAATATCGATTGCCGGGACAAAAGAATTTCTGTACGGCATATTACGGAATGTAGGCTTCAAGGAGCAGCCCGTATCTGTTTGCTTGTACGAGTATTCCCAGTCGGTATGTTTGAGAATCACTTCGGGAAGTTTTTCAAGATAGTCGGAACAGAGAGCATTTTTCACACCAATCTTCGCTGTCTGAGCAAAAAGAAACTTCATACAATTCCCCCTTCTCACAATATTTATCGGCTCATCCTTTTTTCAAGCCCTTGGAATGGGCAGAAACGGGGACACAGCCATCGCCCGTCTCCCTGCTTAAAAGTGCCACCACTTCGCAATGCGTCGTCCACGGAAACATGTCCACGGGGGTGATTTTCGTCACCCGGTAGCCGTTATGGGTGAGCATCTTTGCATCCCGCGAAAGCGTCTCCGGATTGCAGGAGACGTACACCACCCGGTCGGGCGACAGCTTTATGAGAGAGTTCAGAAATTTCTTGTCGCATCCGGCGCGGGGCGGGTCAAGGAGAACCACGTCTGCGTGCTTTTTCCGCGCCGCCAAAGCGGCCATATACTCCCCGGCATCGCCGGCGACAAATTTCGCGTTGGAAATGCTGTTCAGCACCGCATTCACCGAGGCATCTGCCGCCGCTTCGGGCACCAGCTCCACCCCGGTCACGTAGCCGGCGTGAGAGGCGGCAAGGATACCGAGAGTACCCACGCCGCAGTAGGCGTCGATCACCGATTCACGTCCGGTAAGCCCGGCCGCATCCAGGGCGATCTTATACAGCTTTTCCGTCTGGGTGGGATTCACCTGCAGAAACGCCTTGGCAGATACCCGGAAGCGGCGGCCCAGAATCTCGTCCTCAAAATAGCCGTCGCCGTACAGGACGGTGGATTTCGTCCCCACGGCCATGGCAATATCGCTCTCATTCACGTTATGCACCACGCTTACCACGGAGGGGCAGGCGGAAACAAGAGCGTCGGTAAAGGCTTTTGCTTTCGTGAAGGGAGATTTTCCCGTAACGATCACCACCAGCGCCTGTCCGGTTTTCGGGGAGGTGCGCACCAGCATATGACGGAGCAATCCCCTGCCGTTTTTCGGGCTGTATACGGTCAGATGAAACTCCCGTGCAAGCTTTACGGCTGTGCGGGTGATCTTTGCCGCCTCTCCGTCCTCCAAAAGGCAGGACTTTGCGGGAATAACCCGGCCCGTTGCACTCTGATAAATGCCCGCCATCATCTCGCCGCCAACGCGGGTGAAGGCAGTCTGCACCTTACAGCGGTAGTGATAGGGATCGTCCATGGAAACGATCTCATCCACGTGGCAGAGCCGTCCCATAAGAGAGATGACCTTTGCCATTTTCATGCTGAGCTGCTCGGGATAGGTGAGATTGGGCGTCTGGCATCCGCCGCATTTTCCGAAATATTTACACGTCTTTGACATAGGCACATCCTTGATGGTAAATTTATTGTGGGGGCGCTTTTTGCAAAAGGCGTCCCCACGCCCCCGCAAAAATCTTTACGGGATGGGAAAGTCATCGGGTAATAAAGAAATAGCTCAGCACCAGCACGCCGAGGACGATGCGGTACCAGCCAAACGCGGCAAAGCTGTGCCGGCGGACGAAGGAAACGAGGAATTTCAGCGATACGAGCGACACGGCAAACGCCACGACGATCCCGAGGGCAAGCACCGCCAGCTGCTGTCCTGTAAAGCTGAGGCCGAAATCCAGCACGTACTTCAGAATTTTCAGTGCACTGGCACCCAGCATCACGGGGATAGCAAGGAAGAAGGAAAATTCCGCCCCTGCGGGACGGGCAACGCCCGTGAGCATACCGCCGAGGATGGTGGCCCCGGAACGGGACGTGCCGGGCACAAGCGAAAGCACCTGAAAACAGCCGATTTTCAGTGCCGCACCGTAGGAAATATCCTCTGCGGACACCATGGCGGGCGTGCTGTTTTTCTTCCATTTTTCAATCACGATAAAGGCGATGCCGTATACAATGAGAGCGGCAGCCACCACCGGAGGCGTCATCAGATGGGCCTCCAGAAAATCGTCCAGAAGCAAACCGATCACTGCTGCCGGAAGGGCGGCCACGATGATCTTGCCCCACAGGGACCAGCATGCCCGTTTCTCTGATTCCCCTTTCTTTTTTGAAAAGGGATTGAGTCTTGAAAAATACAGCACCACAACGGCAAGGATGGCACCAAGCTGGATCACCACGAGAAACATATTCCAAAAGTCCGCGCCCTGATTCAGGTGGAGGAAATCCTCCGCGATAATCATGTGCCCGGTGCTGGACACGGGGAGCCACTCGGTGATACCCTCCACAATACCGATAATAACCGTTTTTATCAGTTCAAACAAAAAATCCATATAGTCAATCCTCTCCGCCTGCGCGGATAATATCGCCCGCCCGGACAGGGACAGGTACGTACATCGAAAACGTCATCAGCGGATGGGGCGCGGCGTCAATGGGATTGCCCTCACCGTCACGAAGGTCCGTCCCCACGAAGGGGATTCCCACCTTACCGGGGGTAAGCAGTTCCATGTTCGTACCGCTCACCAGCTTATTCCGCTGGATAAAGGTAACACGTCCCGCCTCGTCGCTGTCGGTGACGGCAGTGGCAAGATACGCCTTCTCTCTTATATACCCGGGCGCGGTCACCGTATTGGCATTTTCGTGGGGCGGCGTAAAATAAAATCCCGTATAATACTCCCGGTGAGAAACGCTTTCCAGCTCTCTCAGCCATCGGGGATCGTATGTATACCCTGCCGGATCGGCAAGATAGGCGTCCATGGCCATCCGGTAGGTGTTGGTCACCACGGCGGTGTAATAGGCACTCTTCACCCGGCCCTCGATCTTGAAGGAGGTGATGCCCGATTCCATAAGTGCGGGAATATGCTCGATCATGCAGGTATCCCTCGAGCTCATGACAAAGGAATCGCCGTCGTGCTCCTCCACCGTAATACGGTCGTCAGGACGCTTCTCCTCCGTAATTACCCGCTCGTTATAGATCCAGCGGCAGGGCTGGGCGCATCTTCCGTGGTTGGCATCCCGCCCCACGAAATAGTTGGACAGAAGGCACCGGCCGCTGTACGCGATACACATGGCGCCGTGGATAAAGGCTTCCAGCTCCAATTCCGGCGGAGTATTTTGGCGGATCTCCACGATCTCCGCCATGGTCAGCTCCCGCGCCAGCACCACCCGTTTCGCCCCCAGATGGTACCAGGCGGTACAGGCGGCAGCAGAAACGGCGCTTGCCTGGGTGGAGATATGAATCTCCAGAGTCGGAGCTGCCTCCTTCACCAGCGTAAGCACGCCGATATCGGAAACGATCACCGCATCCACGCCGATTTCGGCAAGAAAGATAAGATAGGGGCGGAGTGCCTCGTACTCCGCCGTGCGGGGCATCACGTTTACGGTGACGTACAGTTTCACCCCGCGGGCGTGGGCGTATGCTACCGCTTCACGCAGCTCTTCGTCGGTGAAATTCTGCGATGCGGCACGCATACCGAACGCTTCCCCGGCAAGATACACCGCGTTTGCCCCGTAGCGGACGGCGGCTCGCAATTTTTCAAAATCCCCTGCAGGGGAAAGAAGCTCCGGCGTCATGCCTCTGCCTCGTAGTCAAGGCACAGCCGCTGTGTCACGATAGAACGGACGTAAGTCGCTGCCTCCACGTGAAGCGGATTCTTCTGATAGCCGGCCAAAGCCTCGGCATCGGTGAAGGAGGAATCCAGCATCATATCGGCAGTGGAAGTGGGCAAAGCCCCCGTATGTACCGTAATGGACAGCATGCCGGGGATCTTTCCGGCAAGTCCCTCCAGGCGTGCCTTTGCCTCGGCGATGGCCGCCGGGCGGTCGCTTTCGGGGATTTCATCCTTCAGTTTCCAGAGAATCATATGTTTAATCATGGTTTTCGATCCTTTCCGTATGTGTTTGATATTGAAAAACGGTGCCGCGGCGGCGAAGATCGCGCGCCGCGGCATTTTCTGTTTATACGTTCATGATGACCGGCAGGATCATCGGCTTGCGCTTGGTTTTATTATACAGGTATTTGGACAGATCGTCCTTGATGTTCTGCTTCATCTGCGTCCATTCGGTCACGCCGGCGTCGATAGTATCGTTCAGCGACTCCCGTGCGATATTCCGCACCTCTTCCATGAGGGATTCCGCCTCGCGGACGTATACGAATCCGCGGGAAATGATGTCCGGTCCGCTGATAATGGAACGGGTGTCCGCATCCACCGTCGCCACCACTACGATCAGGCCGTCCTGCGCCAGATGGCGGCGGTCACGGAGAACGATATTTCCTACGTCACCTACGCCGTATCCGTCCACCAGCACGCGGCCGGCGGGAACGGTGCCTGCCCGTTTGCAGGATTCCTTATCCAGCTCCAGCACCTGTCCGATATCGCAGATGAAAATATGGTTGGGATCCATCCCCATGTACTCCGCCAGTTCTTTATGCTGCATCAGATGGCTGTATTCGCCGTGAATGGGCATAAAGTATTTGGGCTTCACGAGAGCGTGGATCATCTTGATCTCCTCCGCGCAGGCGTGTCCGGAAACGTGGACCTCCGCCTCCTCATGATAGACGTTCACACCTCTCCGGTACAGCTCGTTTATGATCTTGCCCACCAGCTTCTCATTGCCGGGAATAGCGTGGGAAGAAAGCACCACCAGATCCCCGGGCGTCAGGGCCACCTGATTGTGGTCGGAGAACGCCATCCGGTACAGAGCGGACATGGGCTCACCCTGGGAGCCGGTAGTCACGATGGTCACCTTACTCGGCGGATACTTGCCGATCTCGCTGATATCGATGAGGCATTTGTCCGGCACGGTCATATAGCCGAGGCGCACAGCAGCACCCACCACGTTCAGCATACTCCGTCCCGTGATGGCTACCTTGCGTCCGTATTTGGCACTGTAATTGAGCACCTGCTGTACTCTGTGCACGTTGGAGGAGAAGGTAGCGATAATCACCCGCTTGTCGGGGTTGTTCATGAAGATGAGGTCCAGCGACGCGCCCACTTTCCGCTCCGACGGGGTGTGTCCCGCCCGGCCTACGTTGGTGGACTCGCACATAAGCAGCAGAACGCCTTTTCTGCCGTATTCGCCGATGCGGGTCAGATCCATCATTTCCCCCTCGATGGGCGAAACGTCGATCTTGAAGTCACCGGTGTGAAGCACCACACCCACAGGGGTAGTAATAGCGATGCAGCAGGCATCCGCAATAGAGTGATTCACCCGGATAAATTCTGCAGAAAACGCGCCCAGCTTCACCGTATCTCCGGCGGAGACGGTGGTCATAGTCACCTTATGGGGCAGGCGCTGCTCCGCCAGCTTGTTTTCCAGAATGCCCAGCGTCAGCCGGGTACCGTAAATGGGGGGATTTATGGTACGGAGCACGTAAGGGAGCGCACCGATGTGGTCCTCATGTCCGTGAGTGAGCAGGATGCCCCGGATCTTGTCCACGTTCTTTTCCAGATAGCTGATATCCGGGATCACCAGATCCACGCCCAGCATATCCTCATCGGGGAAAGCAAGACCGCAGTCCACGATAATCATGTCGTTGCCGTATTCCAGTACGGCCAGGTTTTTTCCGATCTCATTCAGTCCTCCGAGCATCATGACCCGGAGCTTTGTGCCATTTGCTTTTTTGGCCATTCAAAATTCCTTTCTGATTTTCCGATTTTCCATGTATACACCGTTTCTGCATCCGGCAAAAACGGCAAGATACGGCCGCAAAAAACGCACACACATGCCGACACGACAAAAAAACGCACGTTCCGTCCTGCGTATCCGAGGGCGGCGGAGGCAGGAGGTAAAAACAGGCAGTGCGATGCGGAATTTCTGTATTCAGTTTATTCATAGAAAAGCGCATAGGCGAAAACGGTCGCCGCAGCGCGGTTCACGGACACAATATCTCATTTATATTGTACCAAGGAATCCCCGTCCGATTCCCGCGCGGCAGATGAACGTTTTGTAAACTTTATGTGTACGCTGTTTTTTTGCAGATTCCCAATTCGGCAATGTGTTCCCGCTGACTATGCACATGCAGTTTCACCGTAAGGCGGGGGTTTACTCCCGCCGCTTCGTGCAGTTTACGCTGTTTCAGGCGGCGGGACCAAGGCCCCGCCCTACAAAACAGAGCTTACTTTTGTCCGGGAACGCAAAAGGTAATTGGGAGTTTGCAGAAGGCTTACAGACAGGCGATCACCCAGGCAAGGCTGCCCAGGAATGCCACTGCCGTTGCCGCGCCGGCAAAAAACAGCGTCAAGGCCCGACGGAAGCGGACACGGCGGGCCGTCGCGGGGTAGCGAAGGCTTCCCTCCTCCACGATCCGGGACGCCTCCCGCACCATATCCTCCTCCCCTGTATCCGTACTGTCCGAAACGCCCCGGCGAAGAACGAAATATGCCTCCTCAAACAGCTTGCTCCCTGTATCCCGTACGTAGATAATTTTCTTTTCACTCCCGCGCATATGCATTCCTCCGTGTTTTTCAGTATCAACAGTATTGACTTCCGCAAGGGAGGCTATGCGCCGGCACCTCAAAAAAACACCCGGCTGACAGCGGCGGATAGGAAAATGCACAAAAGCATCACGGCGGCGGCGGCAAAAAACGCGTAGCGCGTCCTTTTCACCGGCGGATTCCCCCCTGTGCCCGTACCGGAAAAGTACACCGTAATCACATAAATCAGCGTATCGGAAGATCCCATGAGCACCGAGGCACAGAACGCCGCAAAACTGTCCGCGCCTAACCTTTCCAGAAGACTCGCGTACGCGGCAGTAGAGGCAGATCCGGACACGGGCCGGGTAATGAGCAGGGGCAGAATCTCCGGCGGAATCCCCGCCTTCTCCGCCGCCGGCCCCAACGCACCGATCAGAAAGGAGACAGCCCCGGATGCCTGAAACATGGACAGTGCCGTGAGAAGGGCAATCATCGTGGGAAGAAGGCGAATCGCCGTTTCTATCCCCTCCCGTGCCCCTGCGGTAAACACGCCGAAAAAATCCCGTCGTCGGGACAGCATAGGGAGAGCGGCAAGAAGCAGAACGAGGGGCATCACCGCCCCGGATACCGTTTCCACAATCCCGTTCACAACCCGCCGCCTCCTTTCTTAGTGCGGAACGCCCAGGCGCACATCCGGCAAAGAACAACGGCGGATACCGCCGACACCGCAGAGGTGATCCACACCGGCAGAAGAATATTGTACGGATGCGCCGCCCCGGCGGCACGACGGAGGGCAATCAGCGTGGTGGGCAGAAGATCCAGCGAGGAGGTACCCAGAACGGCTAAGGTAATCATATCGTCCGACGCCGTATCCTTTTTCGGATTCTCCTTCTGCAGTTTTGCCATAGCGGCAAGCGCCAGGGGGGTGGCGGCGTTGCCGATTCCCAGAATATTGGCGCTGACGGAGGCGGTGATCTCCGCCCGGGCACCGCCACTCTTCCAGGCATCCGGGAAAACCAGCCGCAGAACCGGCGACAGGACCCGGCTCAGCTTTTCAATCATTCCCGCCTCCTTCAGCACGTTCATCACGCCGCACCACAGTGCCATCATCCCCATAAGGGAAATCGTAAGCGTCACTGCCTGCCCTGCCCCGTCCACGATGGCATTGGACAGATCGGGCAGATGCCCCGTCAGAGCGGCAAACACAACCGAAACGGCGGATAAAACAAAAAAACAAATTCCAAGCATCCCGTTTTCCTCCCTCTCCCTGCGACAAAAAATCCGAAAATGCACAAAAACGCACCGGATTTCCCCCGCGGACGATTAAAAAATTGGAAATGATTATTTTTTCAGCAAATATATTGACAAAAAAGGAAATCTATGGTAGAATTAGTGTGTAAATAGCAACTCCGCACGAACTGTGCGGTTTATTGGAGGAGAAAGCGCATGAAATCCATCGGTATTGTACGTAAAATTGACGAACTGGGTCGTATCGTTCTGCCCATCGAAACCCGCCGTCAGCTGGATCTGGAGCCGAAAGACGGCGTGGAGATCTTCGTGGACGAGGACAGAATCATTCTGAAGAAATACCAGCCCTGCTGTCTGTTCTGCAACGACGGGGACGACATCGTGGTATTCAAGGATAAGAAAATCTGCAGAAAGTGCCTGACGGAGCTGCAGAACAAGGGCATCTGATCCCCCCTTTTCACTGTATGCCGGAACAGGAAAAAACAGACCAAAAAGGGGCTGTCGCATGTAAATGTGACAGCCCCAAATTTTTTCGTCAGAAATGCAAAAAATTGAAATTACGCAGGAATATTGGAGGTGCTGCTTTTGAAAAAGCAACACCTCCTTCGTTTATCACCGTTTTGCGTGCAGCATCTCCGCTTTCAGCGTCCACAGCTTTTCGGACAGGTCCACGTAGTAATTATGCGGGTTTTCAAACCGGAGCACCTCGCTCCACATGGTGTCAAGCTCCCGCTGGCAGTGATCGCGGACCTCCGCAAGAGGCGGACACCGGTACACGCACTCGCCGTTCACGAAAACAGGCACCAGCAGTTCCCGCAGCGTATAATTCTCCATTACCTTCCGTTTCCACGTATGCTCCGGATCAAAAATTTCGATGGGCTTCGTGTCGTCCAGCGTCTCGTCCCTAAGGCAGATGAGATCTGCCTCGGCTTTTCCCTCGTTGTTAGAATAGAAGCGGAACACACGCTTCACGCCGGGATTGGTAATTTTCGCTGTGTTTTCGCTGATCTTGATCTTCGGCGTGACCACACCGTTCTTTTCCACCGCGCACAGCTTATACACGCCGCCGAACACCGGCGTGGAGGAGGCGGTAATCAGTCTTTCGCCCACACCGAACGCATCCACCTGCGCCCCCTGGCGCAGGATCTCCTCAATCAGGTACTCGTCCAGGGAGTTGGAAATCACGATGCGGCACTCAGAAAGTCCTGCTTCGTCCAGCATGCGGCGCGCCTTTTTCGTAAGATAGGTGATATCGCCGGAGTCGATGCGGATGGCACATGCCCTTCGTCCCATGGGCCAGAGAATCTCCTTTACCGCCCGGATGGCGTTGGGGATACCGGAGGTGAGGGTGTTGTAGGTATCCACCAGAAGGGTGGGCGATTCCGGATACAGCCGGCAGTAGGCGGCAAATGCCTCGTACTCACTGTCAAACATCTGCACCCAGGAGTGCGCCATGGTACCGCCTGCGGGCACGCCGTACATCTTATCGGAAAGGGCGCAGGCCGTGGAGGCACATCCGCCGATATAAGCGGCACGGGCCCCCAGCAGCGCCGCCGTTTCGCCGTGGGCGCGGCGGGAGCCGAATTCCGACACGGGACGTCCTTCCGCCGCCCGCACGATCCGGGATGCCTTGGTGGCAATCAGCGACTGGTGATTGATCTGCAGAAGGATATACGTCTCCATGAGCTGCGCCTCGATGACAGGTGCACGGACGGTGAGAATGGGCTCTCCGGGGAACACCACCGTTCCCTCCGGCACCGCCCACACGTCCCCGGTAAAGCGGAAGGCGGACAGGTAAGAAAGGAAGTCCTCGTCAAAGATCTTTTTTGCCCGCAGATAGGCAATATCCGTTTCATCAAAGTGCAGATTCTCTATATATTCGCAAATCTGCTGAAGTCCCGCCGCGATGGCGTAGCCGCCTCCGTCCGGATTTTTCCGGTAAAATACGTCAAAATACGCCACCGTATCCCGCATATCCGTATGAAAATAGCCGCGGCTCATGGTAATTTCATAAAAATCACACAGCAGCGACAGCGTTGTTCCGTTTATCATTTTTCTCTCCCGTTTCGTCTTCTGTCAGTATTTGGGGTTGATTTCTCCCCGGAATGTGTTTATAATTATAATACATACGACGCCGTTTCACAAGGCGCTTGCGAAAAAAACAAAAATTTTCTCGCTCATTTTCTAAGGAAGCCGGTTTTTTATCATGAAAGACGGACTGATTCTTCTGGGTACTGCCGTACCCACCATCCGCCCGGCAGACACATCCGCCAATGCGGAGGCGATTCTCGCCGCCGTACGGGCTGCTGCCGCAAAGCAGATTTCTGTACTGGTTCTGCCGGAGCTTTGTCTCACCGGCTACACCTGCGGTGATCTCTTTTTCCAGACTTCGCTTCTTACTGCCGCCCGGGATGCCCTTTGCCGCATCGCCCGGCAGACGGCGGATATTCCCATGCTCTTTTTCGTGGGTGTTCCTCTCGCCCACAGCGGAAAGCTGTACAACTGCACCGCCGCTTTGTCAGGCGGAAAAATCCTGGGTATCGTTCCCAAATCCTATCTTCCCGGTCACGGAGAGTTTTCCGAGCCCCGCCATTTTGCTCCCCCTCCGGCAGAAAATACCCGGATAGAACTGGACGGCGAACAGGTGCCTTTCGGCACAAAACTGCTCTTTTCCTGCCGTCAGATGCCTGCCCTCACCGCAGCGGCAGAGATCTGCGAGGATCTCTGGGCGGTGGACAGCCCCTCCTGCCGGCACGCCGCGGAAGGTGCGGCTGTAATCGTCAACGCCGCTGCCTCCCCGGAAATTATCGGCAAGGCGGAGGATCGTCGGCGGATGGTGGAAGTACAGAGCGGACGGCTCCGCTGTGCCTACCTCATGGCAAACGCCGGCGCGGGTGAATCCACCACGGATCTTGTTTTCTCCGGCCATTCGATGATTGCCGCCGGCGGCAGACTTATCGCGGAAAATCCGCCGTTCGGCACGGACACCGTCCTTGCCGCCACCGTGGATCTGTCCCATCTTCACGGAGAGCGTATGCGAAAAACCACCTTTCCGGCCAAAGCCGGCGGCGGATACGAAACGATATATTTCTCCCTGCCTGTCCGTGAGACGCCTTTCACCCATCCCATAAATCCGCGCCCCTTCGTTCCTGCCGATCCCGGAGAGCGGGCAGAGCGGTGCCGGCACATTCTCTCCGTGCAGAGTCACGGGCTTGCCGCAAGACTGACGGCGGCACGGGCCCCCGGTGCGGTGGTAGCACTTTCCGGCGGACTGGACTCCTGCCTCGCACTTCTGGTAACGGTAAACGCTTTCTCCCTTCTGGGCCGGGATCCCTCCGGCATCAAAACGGTGACCATGCCCTGCTACGGCACCACAAAACGGACGAAAACAAATGCACAGCGTATGGCAGAGGCCCTGGGCACCTCCTTTTCAAAAATCGATATCACCGAAGCGGTGGCCGTCCATTTCCGGGATATCGGACACGATCCCGCCGACCACAGCGTGGTGTTTGAAAACTGCCAGGCACGGGAAAGAACCCAGGTAATCATGGATATTGCCAACAAGGATGGCTCGCTGGTTATCGGTACGGGCGATCTTTCCGAGCTGGCACTGGGATGGGCTACGTACAACGGCGACCACATGTCAAGCTACGGCGTAAACGCCGGCGTGCCGAAAACCCTCGTCCGCCACATGGTGGACACCTGCGCCGCAGACGCCGAAAGCCAAGGACGCGCCGATCTGGCCGCGGTTCTCCGGGATATTCTCGCCACCCCCGTTTCCCCGGAGCTGCTGCCCGCAGAAAACGGCGAGATCTCCCAGAAAACGGAGGACATCGTGGGTCCCTACGATCTGCACGATTTCTTTCTTTACCGGATGGTGCGTCTCGGCGAAAATCCGAAAAAAATCTTTCGCATGGCGTGTGCCGCCTTTGACGGCACGTTCAGCCGGGCGGAAATCAAAAAATGGCTCACCGTATTCGTCCGCCGCTTTATTACCCAGCAGTTCAAGCGCTCCTGCTTGCCGGACGGGGTGAAAATCGGCGCGGTGAGTCTCTCACCCCGGGGGGATTTCAAGTGTCCCAGCGATGCCTCCTTCGCCCTGTGGCTTGCCGAGTGCGATACCATAGAGATCTGACCGGTGCATAACTGTATAAGCAAACACAACGCCTGCGGCGTCGGGGAACCGGCTGCCGGGGCGTTTTTCCTGCCCCGGATACAGGCGGCAAAGAAAATTTTCCGCCGGTGCTTGATTTGAGAGACGGGATATGGTATACTTAATTCAGTAAGAAAACTTTTCACCACATGGGGGATATTGCCGCTATGCAGTACAATTTCGGATGCAAAAAACCTGTCGATCCCAAAGAGCGCGCCGGTCAGGCCGACGGATATGCCAACAATTACACGGAATTCACCGTTGCCCAGAAACCGGAAGGCGCGTGGCGCACGAAACGGCTTCTCATGATCCTCCTTTACACTGCCTACGCCGTGGCATATATGCTTATCTTCATCACCAAGATCCCCATGCTGGTAGCGCTTCTGCCGGTAACGTTGTGGATTCTGATCTTCTTCACCTGGCGATTCGTATCCGTGGAGCACGAGTACATGATCGCCTCCGGCGTTATGACCTTCGTGGATATTCTGGGCGGACGCAGCCGCCGGGTGCTGTTCGCCGTAACGGTAAAGGATATGATGAAGATCGCCCCCGTTACCGAGGGTAAATCGCCGTGGTACACCGGTGCAAAAACGGTGATCGATCTGCGCGGCTCCGTCAAATGCACAAACAGCTACGGCTTCACCGTGAAGGATGACGCCGGCGAAACGGTCGCCGTGCTCTTCGCCGCCACGGACAAGGCGGTTAAGATCATGAAATATTACAACGCCGACACCGTAGTGGACGAAGCGCTGCTGAAATAAACCCGCGCCGCATATTTTTCCTCGTTTTTTCATAGTTTTCCATAAGACAGGAAATTTCTTTTGAACGAACGGAGGAACAGCATGAAAAAAAGCTGCAGCGCACGCTTTCTGACAGCCGCCGTACTGACGGCGGTTTGTCTGATTTTCCAGGGATGCACGAAAGGGACCCCGCCGCTTCTGTATCAGGAGAAGGTTGCATCCGCTACCCTTTCCGATGGGGAACGCTCGTTTCGTCTATCCCCCATTCCGGGCGGATTCTCTCTGGAGATCACCGCCCCTTCCCACGCCGCAGGCATCACGTACCGGATCACGGACACCGCGTCTGCCGTATCGGTCGGTGGTGTGGAAATCCCGGCAGGCGAAAATGTGACCGCCGCCGCAAAACAGGTGATCGCTCTTTTCACCCTGGCGGAAGAAAACCGGACAGGCACGGATCGCCGTCCCGGCGGCATGACCGTCCGCTACAAAACAAAAGCGGGCGAAATCGCCGTCCATCTGGATACCGACGGCACGCCGACAGCCTTTGACACCCCAAGCGGCACGTGGACCGTATCGGACTTTCAGAAAAAGCCGGAAGGCTGACAATAAAACGAAAGAATAAATACTTATGAACAAAAACAAAGGAACGTATAAAATCTGGGCGGAGATCAACACGGACGCACTGCGCCATAACTACCGGACCGTCCGGGATGCGGTACGAAAAAACGCCCCAGACTGCCGCATCATATCTGTGGTGAAAGCCGATGCCTACGGACACGGCATGGTGCCCGTTTCCCGTATTCTGCTTTCCGAGGGATGCGATTTCTTTGCCGTATCCTGCGTTTCAGAAGCAGTGCATCTCAGGCAGGAAACAGGCGGCAAAGCAGATATCCTGATTCTGGGATATTCCCAGCCGGAGGATGCGGAAACGCTTATCCGAAACGATATCATCCAGACCGTATTTTCCGAAGAATACGCACGCCGTCTTTCTTCGGAGATTGCCCGGCTGAAGGCAGAAAAAGTACTGCCGGCGGACGCCCGTCTGCGCGTACATATAAAACTGGATACCGGCATGAACCGGCTGGGCTTTGACGCCGCTGCACCGCTGGAAACGGCGGATGGTATCCGCCGCGTGCTGGCACTGCCCCATCTGTCCTGTGAAGGAATGTTTACCCATTTTGCCACGGCAGACACAGATGCAGGAAACAAAGGTCAGACTGCCTCCCAGCTGGCACGCTTCAACGAAGTGGAATCCATGCTCACAAAAACGGGAGATTGCCCGCCGCTGTGCCACTGCTGCAACAGTGCCGCCGCAATCCATCTGCCGGAAGGATACAAATCTGCCGTACGGGCAGGGATCATTCTGTACGGGCTTTCCCCCAGCGGGGAGATTCTGCCCGATTTTCACCCGGTGATGACGCTGAAGACAAGAATCGCCCACGTGCACACGCTCCGGGCCGGTGAATCGGTCAGCTACGGTGCCACGTTCACCGCAAGCCGGGATATGCGTATTGCCACCGTTCCCATCGGCTACGGAGACGGATTCCTCCGCCACTACAAAACCGCTTCTCTGTACCTTCCCGACGGAACGCCTGCACCCATCCTGGGACGGATCTGCATGGATCAGTGCATGATCGATCTCGGCGATGCGGACGTACAGCCGGGAGACGAAATCACCGTCTTCGGCGGTGACAACGGCTCCCGGATAGAAGCGCTTGCCGCGGCCGGCGAGACGATCAATTACGAAATCACCACCATTCTGACCCCCCGCGTACCCCGCGTGCAGACCGGTGACTGATACGAAAACAAAACCAAAGACCGTTTCAAAAAATAAACAAAACGGAGAAACATGGATAAAAAATATTTGAAGCAGGTGATCCTGTACGTACTCACATCACTCCTTTCCATCGGAGTGATGCTGTATGTCGGGTACCATCTTTTCTACGGACTGACCCAGCGAATCGAAACCGCGCCGGCAGCGCCTGCTACCGTCCACAGCGTGATCGAAGCGGACGTATATCTGTTCCGGGAGGAATCCCTCCTGCGCTGCGGGGTCTCCGGCGGAAGCGTCATCCCCAATGTGCCGGACGGCACAAGGGTAGGCATCGGGGATACGGTAGCACAGCTGTACGACCGCTCCGATCCGGATACGGTATCCGCAATCGCTGAGGTGAAAACGGAAATTGCCGTTCTGAAAGCCATGAAGGAACACACCCTTTCCGTGCGGGACACGCTGTCCATCGATCAGGAAATTTACAAAATCATGGAAAGAATTGCCTCCGCCGCCAGATGCGGCGACGGCGCAGCGGCTCTTTCCTGCCGTACGGAGCTGCGCACCGCGCTGAGCCGCCGGGCTGTAATTACCGGCGTCACAGCCGATACGGATGCCGAACTCTCCCGCCTTGAAGCAAAAAAAGCGGCTCTGACCAAAGAACTGGGTGTCTGCCGGAAAACGGCATCCGCCGCCAAAAGCGGCTATTACTACGCCAAAGCAGACGGTTATGAAACAATCTTTACGGCAGAGACAGCCCGCACCATGACCGTGGACGGATTCCGTACGCTGTGCAAAGCAGAAGCCGCCGATCTGCCGGCGGATACCGTGGGCAAGCTGGTCACCGATTATGCCTGGTACACCGCCTGTCTGATCCCTTACGAAAAAGCGGGATCTCTGACTGAAGGAAACAGTTACACCGTCGCCTTTCCTCACAGCGGCGATCTTTCCCTCACGATGACGCTCAGCCGTCTGGTACGTGACGGAGATACTGCCATGCTGGTGTTCTCCACCGACAGGATGCCCGCTGACTTTTCATACACCCGACTGCAGCCGGCAGTCATTACGGATAACGCCTACACCGGACTCAGAGTACCGGCCTCCGCGGTGCGCGCCGTGGACGGTATAACCGGCGTTTACGTGCTGGAAGGCGGCATGGTGCATTACCGGGCAGTCCTGCTTCTGGCAGAAGGGGAAGACTGGTGTCTGCTGGCAGCCGATCCGTCGGAGGAGCCGCCGGCAGGGCTTTCCTGGCTCAGGCAGAACGAAATCGTTATCACGAAAGGACGGGGCCTCTACGAGGGGCGGATACTGTCATGAACGAAATGGAAAAAGAAATCACCGCGCCTGGCATGCCCACCCCGGAGCGGTGCCGTGAAATCGCGGAAAATTACCGGACCGTAAAAGAAAACATCGAACGGGCGCTGGACCGCCGGAAAGCGGGCACAGGCGGCGTCCGCCTTCTGGCAGCAACCAAAACCGTACCGCCGGAGGATATCCTGTTCGCCGTGAGTGAACTGGGGCTGGATCTCATCGGCGAAAACCGGGTGGCGGAGCTGACGGAAAAGCTCCCTCGGCTGGACGGCAAAGTGGAACAGCATTTCATCGGCCATCTGCAGACCAACAAAGTGCAGAAGGTTGTGGGGCATGTTTCCGTAATCGAAAGCGTGGACTCTCTGCGGCTGGCGGCAGAAATCGACCGCCGATCGAAAAAGCTGGGCATTGTTACCGATATTCTGGCAGAGGTGAACATCGGCAGAGAAGAAAACAAGAGCGGTGTCCTGCCGGAAGATGTTTGTTCTTTTTGTGCAGATTTGGGAGAATTTTCCTCTCTCCGCCTGCGCGGACTCATGACAATGGCCCCCGCAATGACGGAAAAAGAGAAATTTCGCAAATATTTTCAAGAAACTTACGGAATTTTTATTGACATTTTCACAAAAAAATCGCATAATATAATAGAGCCTGTTTTATCTCTCCCGCCCATCCTGTCAATGGGCATGAGTGACAGTTACGAAATTGCCGCGGAAGAAGGTGCCACAGAAGTGCGCGTCGGCTCCGCGATCTTCGGACGCCGGAACTACGGTACAGGCACTGTGAAAAAATAAGGTTATTAAAACAGATCACATACACGGAGGTTTAATCATGGGACTTATGGACAGAATAAAGAAGGTTACCGGCACGGACAACGACACCTATAACGACGATTACGACTACTACAACGAGTTTGGTGCCGAGGATGACGTGGAGGAACCGGAAGATCTGCAGAATACCGCCCCCGGCGTAAACATGAGCACCGGTATGGGCATGAGCGGTATCTCCGCCATGAACGGCGGCATCAGTCTGTCCGGTACCGCACTGGAGCTGAAAGTTGTAAAGCCCGAGCACTTTGAAAGCGTACCGCAGATCGCCGATCATCTGCTCAACAAGCGCACGGTGGTTCTGAACCTGGAAAACACCAACAAGGAGACGGCCCGCCGTCTTATCGACTTCCTCTCCGGTGTTGCATACTCTATCGACGGATCTTTGAAGAAAATCGCCAGCAACGCATACGTTATCACGCCCAGCAACGTGGACGTGGGAGATGCCCAGCTGAAAGATCGCCGCGCCAAGGCAGAAGCACAGCGCGCTGCCAATGAGGATAATGCAAACGGTATAATCGATACCGATCTCGGCAACTTCTGATCCTGTCCGATTCTGCCCCGGCAATAAAAAACAAAAGGCAGCACTGTTGCCTTCTGTTTTTGTGCCAAAATCTCAGTTGAACAGTACATACGCGGGCAGCACGAAAGTGACGTGCTGCCCGCAGATACTTTATACACCGCCCGACAAAATCTGTCCTTTACCGACAAAAACGGCATGGGCAGCACCGGGTGCGAAAGGAGTCCGCCCTTTGCCTGCCTCGTTTTACATCGTAGCCTCCGTTGCCAATCTGCTTCTCAGCGTAATTCAGCTTCTGATGACTGTCCGCGCCATTATCAGCTGGTTTCCCATAAGCGACGACAACGCTTTCGTTCACTTCCTGTACGGTGCCACAGAACCGTTCATTATCCCTGTACGCGGTTTTCTGGATCACTTCGGCCTTTTCCGGGATATGCCCATTGACATCTCCTTTCTGATTACGTTTTTTCTTCTGTCTTTTCTGCAGATTTTTTTGTAAGCCGCGAGGTACACACTCTCTATGAAACCTATCCCACTGCAAAAACTGGACGACGGCGCACGCCGTCTCATGGCACGGGCGGCAGAGCTTGCCCGGCGTGACGCGTACGACGTGGTTCACACCGATTTCCTGTCTCCCAGAGAACAGCGGATTTTTCATGCCGCCGTGGCCGCGGAGGGACAGGCAGAGCGCCTGTTTTTCTACGGTGGCGCGCACGGTGCGGAGAGGCGCTGTGCCGTTCTTCTGCCGGAATGGTATCTCTCGGACGAACCAAGGGATGACCCCTTCGGCACAGCCCGGGAGGAGTATCTCTTTTCTCTCATCGAAAACGAAACGGCGGATCTTTCCGGGGCGGTAACAGCCGTCTCCATGACCGCCAGCGAATACAGCAATCTGTCCCACCGGGACTTTTTGGGTGCCATCATGGCACTGGGACTGGAACGGAGCGTGCTCGGTGATATCGCCGTTCTGGATTCCCACCGTGCCGTGGCGTTTTTTACCCCCGCCATCGCTGCTTTCGTTACGGACAATCTGTTCCGTGCCGGAAACGACGCAGTACGCACTGCCATTACCAAGCTGCCGGAAGGGTTTACCGTTCCCCATGCCTTTGAAAAAATCGAGGCAAGCGTAGCCTCCCCCCGGCTGGACGGCGTGGTACGGGCACTGACCAATCTTTCCCGCGCCGATGCCGCCGAGCTTGTGAAATCCGGTGCGGCAGAGCTGAATTATTTTCCGGAGGAAAATCCGGACGCCCCGGTCAGCGACGGCGACGTGCTTTCCCTCAGAGGATTCGGCAAATATATCATTGATTCTGCGAATACCGTGACCCGGCGGGGAAGAAACCGCCTGGTGGCACGAAAATATAAATAGCGCGAATTATAAATTAACTAACTGGAGGTTCCTATGCTTTTGCCGCAGGAATTAAAAAAACATGAATTCAGCCGCTCGCTTCGCGGCTACACCACCAGTGAGGTGGATGAATACATAGCATTCGTCATTTCCAAGTACGAGGCACTGTATCGCGAAAACAACGAGACGGGCCGCAAGTTCTCCGCCGCTGTAAAATCGCTGGAGGCACTGCGTGCACGGGAGGCCAAAATCGCCGCCCTGGAATCCGCCATCCGAAAAGCAGCCGAGCAGATCCTTTCGGAAGCAGAGCTGAAACGCCGGCAGATCGTCGCCGACGCGGAGGAATATGCAAACCGCATCGTCGCGGAGGCAGATGCCCACGTTGCGTCTCAGGAGAATCAGTTTCTCCGGATACAAAAAGAGGCGGCGGCGTTCCGCGATTCCCTGTTCGCTGCGTACAGCACTCATATCGATCAGCTGGAAGAGCTGGCGGCCATCGCCGCCGAAGAGGTATTTACCGATCCCCTGCCTGCCGTAACGCTGGCAGAAGCTGCTGAGGAAATCACACCGGTCCTCCCCGCCGAGGCGGAAAGAGCAGAAGCATTCCCCGAGGCTGCCGCCCCGGATACGTGGCAGGATGAGGACGTATATTCCGACGAGGAGCTCCTTGAGGAAGCAGAAACGCCGGAAGACACGGAAGAAACAGCGGAAATTACCGAAGACAATTCAGACAAGTACGAAATTCTCCCCTCTCCGGAAGAGGAAGACGTCTACACGGAAGAGGAACTGACGGAAAGCGCCCCCGTTCCTAAAGCGGAAGAACTCCGTCCGGCAGCCGAGGCAGAGCCGGGCCCCGATCTGTTCGCTGCCCTGTTTGCGGAAGATACCAATAACAGCAACGCACCGGAACCGGAAGAAATTCCCTGGCCGAAGAATCTGGAAGAAGCGGAAGAGATAGAGGAAATCCCCGCCGACGAAAAGGACAAAGCGCCCGAAACCGAGGACGATGTGCTCCTGCGCGAACTGCATGCGGTTTTTGCCCGGGAATTTGCCGCGCTGAAAACCACCTCCGACGCCCCCCCGGCGAAAAGCAGTGATAACGACGACGAAAACCTGAGTGAGCTGAAAAAGCGCATGGGCATTGCGGAAAATCCTAAGAATGAAAAAACGGACGACTTTTCCTTCCTCGCCGAAGACGCCGCTGAGGAAGCACCGCAAAAGCGCGGTCTGTTCGGAAAGAACAAATAACGGATAAACAAAGGAGACGGTATGCTTCTCTGTATACTGATCGTAATCGGCGCGGTGGCGCTGGATCAGATTTCCAAAGCCTGGGTGCTCCGGGATCTGGTACCCATCGGCTCGTACCATCTGTGGGACGGCGTGCTCCATTTCACGTACGTGGAAAACCGGGGCGCGGCGTTCGGCATGCTGACAAACCACCGCTGGGTATTTATGGTGATTTCCACCGCGGCGATCCTTGCCCTGTTTCTGTATATACTCATTGCCAAACCGAAAAGCCGGCTGGAGATCATCTCGCTCTCCTTTATCATGGGCGGCGGTATCGGCAACATGATCGACAGAATCTTCCGCGGCTTCGTGGTGGATTTTATTGACGTTACCTGCATCAATTTTTACGTATTCAACATCGCCGACTCCTTCGTTTGCGTGGGATGCGCCCTTATGATCCTCTCCCTGTTTCTGACAGCGCCGGAGGAAGCGAAAGGACAAAAGCATGTATCCGGAAACTGAATGGGATCTGCCGGAAGGGGAAACCGCCATTCTGACGGTGGATTCCGCCGCCGCAGGTATGCGGGCTGACGCAGGTCTTGCCGCTTTGGCAAAGGATTCCGAATCAGAGGCGCTGCGCGCCCTCTCCCGTTCCGGTGCGGCACGGCTGATTGAAAACGGAGCGGTAACCGTAAACGGAAAAGTACCGGACAAAAAGACGATTCTGAAGCACGGTGACACAGTCACGGTGCTTTTGCCTGCGCCCGCACCGGCGGAGGCGCAGCCGGAGAACATCCCCCTGGACATAGTGTACGAGGATGAGGACGTGATCGTTATAAACAAGCCGAAAGGCATGGTTGTCCATCCCGCCCCGGGGCACGAGCACGGCACGCTGGTATCCGCCCTGCTGTATCGGTGCGGCGATTCCCTCTCCGGCATCGGCGGCGTTATGCGTCCGGGCATCGTACACCGGATCGACCGGGACACCACAGGACTGATCGCCGCGGCGAAAAACGACCGGGCGCACCTGTCTCTCTCGGCACAGCTTGCCGATCACTCCATGCACCGGGAATACCGGGCCATTGTTCTGGGCGGCATCGGTACGGCGGGCACGGTGGATGCGCCGCTCGGGCGCAGTCCCAAGGACCGCAAGAAAATGGCGGTCCTCCCGAGAGGCGGGGCCGGCGTACGGGAAGCGGTAACCCACTATTTTCCCATCACGAACTACGGGCATTTTTCCGAGATCAGGCTGGTACTGGAAACGGGACGCACCCACCAAATCCGTGTACACATGAGCCACATAGGGCATCCGGTGCTGGGCGACGAGGTATACGGTGCAAACCGGACGCCTTTCGAGAAAAAGCACGCCGCCCTGATCGTGGGACAGGCGCTCCACGCGGAAAAGCTGACCTTCACCCACCCACGTACCGGCGAAAAAATGACGCTGACGGCAAAGCCGCCGGCGGAGTATCTGAAACTTTTGGAAATATTAGAGAAAATGGAATAAAAGGCGGGGAGGGGCTTTTTGCCAAAAGCCCCAAGTCGGTGGCCAAGCGGTCTTAG
>JAZQDY010000216.1:0-4632 GCA_045547015.1 Eubacteriales bacterium
CCGCCTGCAAGGTGGGAATGCCCCTTCGTATTCACAAGATAATTCAGAAGATCCACTGGTGATACTTCGGATGTCCAAAGACCGCTTGGATGTTCGGAATACCTTTCCCACGGGGTAGCATGGGCAACAAGGTAGGGATACTGCGTACCGCCCCACACGTCACCGCTGCTTACACTTACACCGCCGAAGCTGGACGAGTAGTACGTAGAGGCAATTTTCCCGTTCTGTGTAATAATTAAGCCATGTGTACTTTCAGTAGCCTCAATTACGCGTGCATTTACTCGTCCTGCACCGTGATATGCCTGACAGTGCGCCGCATTGTTGCAAAGGTCAAAACCGTTTGTGGCGGCATGTCTGTTCAGACAGCTGGCTGTATAGGATCTTGCGGCGATAGCAAATGCTTTCTGCGTTTCTATAGGCCAGGAAGAACTGATCTCATAAGGCAGAACACCCTGCACGTACTGATCCAGTGTCAGAACATTGGTGACGGCTACACCGTCACGGTCATCTGCATGGTGCGGCGAATAGGCGAATATGCCATCATAAACATTGTTCGCCGGTGATTTCGTGTAGCATCTTTCCGTGCCGGACTGAATAGGGGCGAGTCCAAGCGATGTTCCGTCAGCACAGTCGTAAGAAAACAAAATTCTGTCCGCGGCGGAATCAATCACCACAACAGAACTGGGAGACGGCTCTACAACCGTCGATGCGAAGTAGTTCATGAATCCGGCTAAAACAGGGTACGCCGCCTCCGCCTCCGCGCTTGATGGATAACAGCCGGCGCGTATGCGGAGAGTACCGCTGCTGTATGCAGGATACGCATACAGTCCATGGGGAGAAAGCACTCCATTCAAGTAATCCAGGTGCTGCTGCATCGCTGCCGCATCCTGCAAAGCAAAATCCGCAGTAAACTCTATGTGATATCCGCCGATCAAAACGCCGGCAGCGCTGTCGGTAGCGGCATATGTATCGCCGGATTTTACCAGATTGGAATCCACCGAAACGGCAACAGCCGGAGAGTTAAGATTCCAAAAAGGATGATATTCAAACAAACCGTCGGCAAGCGGCTGCATGCCGACGGTATAACCAGTCACGGTGGAAGTGGCAAAGCTCGAAGGCACGCCGCTTCCGTATTTAAGTCCTACACGAATATTGATATCATCCCGCGGTACACCGGGGGATGACGCGGAAACAGCAAGGACAAGCATGTAGATCAGGTAATACGCACTGCCCGCAACCATAAGAATCGCAAGAATAAGTGCAAGAATGCGGGCAACAGTCTTGCTTCGCGGTTCGCGTGAGGATTTATCTTTATTATGTTTATTCAACGGTATAAGCCCCCTTAATCATTATAAAAGCAATATCCGACGTGATATGTATACCGCGTCCGTCATCCCGAGGAACGAGAAGATAATGGTTCAGTGTAACCGGCATACCATTTTCAAGATCTACCCCACCGGTCAGATCGGAAATACCGCCGCTGGAAAGGGGATCAAGCACTACAGTGGCAGTACCGGAACGAAGAATAATCTCACAGGACTCACCTGCTTTTACCGTTTGTCCGAACGTAAGCTGCAGCACGGTATATCCGCCGGTATTCACCACAGGCTCCTGCGGCTTAACCGTCTGCATTTCAGACAACTGCTTCACGGTAGCCTGCAGCGCCAGAATTTCGCTTTGGAGAGCCGCAATCTGTGGATCAATTTCCTGGGTTTTGTACTGTTTCAGATAACTGAGTGAAATAATCGGATCAGCCGTACCGTCATAAGCAGAGACAGCAATAACTGCCGTCAGTATACTAATCAGCAGTGCTGCTGACAGTAAAGCCACTCTTCTTTTCTTAGAAAAATTCATATACAATTCCTGTTTTTTCGTTTTTCAAGGATATTACGCTGCCTTACAGCAAAACCATCCTGCTTATATTATACATATTCCGACAAAAAAATCAAGTCAAAAACATATATACAGACACGTAAATTCAAGAATTTTCGCAAAATTAATGAAAAAAGTAATTATTTCACAAAAAAGAATTACTCTAAAGACAACTGTTTCATGCCGGAAGCGATAGACGGAAGTGATACACCAGTTGCCGGGATCTTGATTTTTTTACATTTTGAAGCATCGGCAAACGCCTGTATATCCTCTCCGGAAACGGCGGCAGTGATTTTCTGCGTTTTCTTCAAAGCAAAGAGCGAGACCCCGGCGGAAGTGCGGGTTGACATTTCCGGAATCAGCGACGACTTTATCAGTATTGCCTTGCCGCTGTCAGAAATCATAAAGATGTCCATAGGCTCTGACTCATAAAATGCGGCAACAATCGGTGAGGAGGCGCTGAATGCGCCGCTTAACTTGCGGCGGTTTGTCTTCGTTTCGTATGCGCTGACCGGAATACGGACACCTTTTCCGTTTTCAAAGATAAAGACGATATGATGCTTGGAATCGTACGACGTAAGAGCCTTCAGCATAATCGGCAGTTCGTCTTCGTCAAATTTCAGCGTTGCCGGCAAAAATTCGCCCAAAGCAGATGCTTTCGTAGTATCAAAATCATCAAGCTTTGCTTTATACGCCTGTGCTCGATTGGTAAACACAAGAATTTCCGCTCGGTTTTCCGTTTCTTCGCTGTTAATAATGACATCGCCCTCTTTGAGTTTCTGCTCGTCACTGCCGCGCAAGGACTGTTTGGTAATTTTTTTAAAATACCCTTCTCTTGTGAGCACCACGAAGACAGCGTAGTTTTCCACGAAGGATTCTTCCACGATCTCTTTTATATCTTCAGCGTAGATAAGCTGTGTGCAGCGCGGTTTTCCGTATTTTTTCTTGATTTCGGAAAGCTGTTTTGCGATCATTGCTTTCTGCTTCAGCTCATCGCCGATAATGGATTCCAGTTCGGCAATTTCCTGCTGCAGCGACTCAATTTCCTTGATCCGACTGATGATATACTCGCGGTTCAGATGGCGGAGTTTGATTTCCGCGATATATTCTGCCTGTATCTGATCGATCCGGAAGCCGGCCATCAGATTAGGGACAACGTCAGCTTCCTTTTCCGTTTCACGCACGATACGGATAGCTTTATCGATATCAAGAAGAATTTTCCCAAGACCCCGAAGCAGATGGAGTTTGTCTTTCTTCTTTGACAGATCATACTCCAGCTCACGCACAAGGCAGCGGCGACGGAAGCGAATCCACTCATGAAGAATTTCAAGGATACCCATCTGTCTGGGGGCACCGTCAATCAGAACGTTGAAATTGCACGGGAAAGTATCCTCCAGCGGCGTCAGCTTAAAAAGACGCGCCATCAATGCATCCACGTCCGTACCGCGGCGCACGTCCAGCGTCAGCTTGAATCCGCTTCGATCGATCTCGTCCCGGTAATCGGTAATCTCGCGGATCTTTCCCTCCCGTACCAGATCGCCCACAGATTTCAAAATTGCTTCTATGGATGTGGAGTACGGAATCTGAATAATATCAATACAGTTGTTCTGTTTATCAAATACGTACCGGGCGCGCAGACGGACACTGCCCCGTCCTGTTTCATAAATCTCCCGCATCTGCTCGCGGTCGTACAATAGCTGCCCGCCTGTAGAAAAATCCGGTGCCTTAATCAGATCCAGTATCTTTTCCATAGACGTATTTGGATTCTTCAAAAGCGCAATCGTTCCGTCGCAGATTTCAGAAAGGTTGAAAGAACAGATCTGCGACGCCATGCCGACGGCTATACCCATATTGGGAGAAACAAGAACATTCGGGAATGTGGTGGGCAAAAGTGTGGGTTCTGTCGTGGTATTATCATAGTTGGGAACCATGTCCACGGCGTTTTTGTCAATACCGGCAAACAGTTCTGCACAGAACGGATCCAGTTTTACCTCTGTATAGCGAGGGGCGGCAAACGCCATATCCCGGCTGTACTGTTTACCGAAGCTTCCCTTCGAATCAATCAGCGGATGAAGGAGCGCTTCATATCCGCGCGTGAGACGGACCATGGTTTCATAGATAGCCATATCACCGTGGGGGTTCAGATGCATGGTCTGACCGACAACATTGGCACTTTTGGTTTTCGCACCGGTCATAAGCCCCATTTTGTACATAGTATAAAGCAATTTTCGGTGAGAGGGTTTGAAACCGTCAATTTCGGGAATTGCACGGGAAACGATGACCGACATAACGTACGGCATGTAGTTTTTCTCAATGGTTTCTGTTATGGGTTGATTCTGTATTTCCGCAATTGTCATGGGGACAGAGGCGGTAATCTTCTTTTTCTTGGCCATAATTCCCTCTTACTGTTCCGATAAATGTATGATTTTGCCGCCTGCGGCGCGGATAAGTCGGTTGTAAAGTGCCAGGTAATCATCGCTTGCCGGCGGAAGATGTATGTAGATACGGCGGTAGCTGCGATCGTCGGCTTCACGCAAAAGCGCGAATAATGTGTGTGACTGTTCTGCGGCAGAAGTATTTTTCCCGGTGGAAAGTATATTTGCGCCCGGGAAAAGCGGACGTGCATCGTCAGCCACTGCAACAGCTTCGTCTTTACCGATGTGACCGTTCACATATGCTGCGAATGCATCCTCTGCAGCGTCCACCAGGATCACTTCAGCGTTGGGTGCGTAGTGCCTGTACTTCATCCCGGGTGACAGG
>JAZQDY010000217.1:0-15984 GCA_045547015.1 Eubacteriales bacterium
ACCTTATGGTTGGCAACCGCCAGATCGATGTAGCCGTCCTCATTGAAATCCGCAGCCAGACAGCCGGATGCAGAGTGGGTATACAAGAGCTGCCGATCCATTTCACAGAAGCGTCCTTCTCTGTTCCAGTAGAGGAAGGAGTTGATATCGCGATCCTTGCCGCCATGGTAGCTGCCGGCGAACAGATCCAGCCAGCCGTCATTATTGAAGTCTGCAACCACCATGTGGTCAGCCGCGTCACCGCGGAGAACGCACTTGCGGCTCTCGCTGATGCCGTCCGGTCCGTTCCAGTAAATATGTACAAAGCTGTGGTGCGGCGTGTTGGGCTTGGGCTGGGTATCGGTATGACAGCCCACGATGATATCGGGATACCCGTTCCCCGTCAGATCAGCAGCGGTGGCACCGATGGCGCCCCGGGTCGCCAGAATCCTGGTACGCTCCAGAGAGAAGCCTTCCGGGCCGCCCCAATAGATGGCGGATTTTACTCCGTAGGGGACGATCAGATCCAGCCAGCCGTCGCCGTTTACGTCCAGGGCGGCAGGCCAGCGGCCGGAGCCGCCCTCGGGTAATTCAATAGACTCATAGGTCTGGAACTTATCCTTGGCACTGTACATACGAAGCTGCCGCCAAGCCCCCTTTTCGTTGCCGCCGGGGGTGACGATCTCCAGATAGCCATCCTTATTAAAGTCACCCGCCACAACGCCCCAGCCCATGTTGGTGATGAGGTTGTGGGACTTCTCCGGCTCAAAGCCATGGGGTCCGAAGTAGTGCATATGGTGCCCGGGGTCCAGATGGCCGGAGTTCTCGGAGTTGTTGGCAACCAGCAGTTCTGCCCAGCCGTCATCATTGAAGTCAGCGATCAGCGCGTCAACAGCGCAGTGGCTGGGAACCGCGGTCATGTTCTCGGGCGCGTAGCCCTCAGGACTGCCCCAGTAGATGTACGTCTCGTCAAAGCCGATGGCAGAGCGGGAGAAGTGGTTGTTCAGATATACCCGCAGAGCACCGTCGGGATTGCGGATCAGCGCACCGCGGCGGGGATCTTCACCCTCAAACTTCTGCGGATTCTCGAAGTCGGGATACGTAAACAGCAGAGAATCATTGGTATACAGCCTGCCCGCATTGCACTGGCAGAAGAAAACCATGTTTTCCAGCAGCGATACATGGCACGCCTGCCGCGTGGTGATTTCGGTGCGGGGACGCACGTCAAAGCCATCCGGTCCGTTCCAGACGATAAAGCTGGTCTGGCAGCCGGGCTGGTTTTTGTTGGCGGCAGCGGCGGCAATAGCGATATCGTCAAATCCGTCACCGTCAATGTCGCCCACAGCCACAGCCTGTGCCATGGAAACGTCGAATTCCAGAACGCGCTCCATCTGACGGTCACTGTTGGAGGAGAAGAAAATCATCTTTTTGCCGGTGGAAAGGGTGAAGCAGTCGCGGCCGTTCCAGCGGACCTTCTGCAGAAGACGGGGCGTCTTGAACTTTTTCTCCATGGCGCTTTCGATGGTCTTTTCTTCCTCCGGCTGCAGAATATCCGCCGGGGGCAGCGCGGGAAGAACGGTCTTGCGGTCCGGGGAGAGACCGTCGGGACCGCCCCAGTAAACGGTGGTGCGGGTGGTCCAGTCCTCCCGGTGGATCAGCTCATCGTAGCCGTCGCCGTCCAGATCCGCGGCACAGATCAGGTGGGAGTCGGCGGCGTAGATGCCAACCTCCTTTTGGCTCAGCTGCTCGATAGGTAAATCCGTATAGCCGTCCCATTCCAGGCAGTTGTTCTCGGTCATTTCAAACAGACGGACGCAGCGCTGGCGGGGCAGAACAAAGGCCAGGGTAGGCTTGCCCTTGCCGTTGAAATCGCCGTAACAGCAGTCCGAGGCGAAGGGGGTGGGGATACGGATGTGATACTTTTCGGAATATCCCTCGGGGGATCCAAAGTAAATATCGGTAGAAGCATGGGGGGCAGCCATGTCGTAAAGGCCGGTAACAACGATATCCTGATAGCCGTCGCCGTCAATATCCAGCGTCATACCGCAAACAGAGCCCTGCCCCGGAAGCACGGAGCGGGAACCGTCGGGATTGTATACGTAACTGGGAGCGGACTCGCCGTGATTCTGGCAGTTGGCAAAAACCAGATCCACAAAGCCGTCCCGGTTCAGATCGTACTGAAAAATTCGCTGCAGAATTCCCTTTTTGGAAACGTAGATGTTTTGACCGCCGTTGCCGAAGGTACCGCGGCGGAACGCCTCAAAGCCTTCGGTAATCCAGCTTTTCTTAGACATAAGCGTCCTCCTCTTTGTGCCTGAAAAACAAGCAGGTTTTCATTATACAAAATCGGAAAGGGCAGATGCGCCCGATGATCCGTCTTTTATATTATATTCCAATATCTGCGTTTTTCAAGAGATTTTTCGGATTATTTGCAAAACTGCGGAGATTTATCCCTCGGATGCTTTTTTGATAGCGTCGATGGTTTCCACGATCTTCACGTTGATGGAGTCGGCCAAAGCTTCGTAACGGGAAACATAGTTGTTTGTCTTGTTGTTCAGTGCCGTACGGAGGAAATAGGTATCGCCCACCACGAGGAAGTATTCGGTGAAGAAATCTTTGAACAGGGAATCCTTCACGATATCGATGCACTGGCCGGAGTAGGAGTCACGGGAGTATTTTGTTTTCAGTGCGGATTCGTAGAACACTTCCACAACGCTGCGGTAGGATTCGGATGCCAAAGCCTCAATAACGCCGCCGATGCGCTCATCCGTACAGGTCACGGGAATCGTCAGGAACGTAGCGGAGGTTGTGATGGGCGCGACATAATCCTGCTGCTTGTCGTCTACCTTGGGCATAGGCAGAATACCGTAATCATCCTGCATATTGCGGTAGTATTCCCGATCGGTGGATTCCAGCGTGTTGAAGTAGAAGAGCGTTTTGCCCTCGGTGAATATGGTGGAGTTTGTGAACTGTCTGTAATACGCGATATCGGTATATACGCCCGGGGTATCGTAGCAGAGGGTATAGAATTTCTGCAGAACCTCCATGCCCCGTTCCAGATCGTGCTCCAGCACCGGGTAGCCGGCCGCATTGCGGGTGTGCGTAGTAAATCCGGCCGCGTCCTGCATGAAACCGAACTGTGCTTCGTTGTCTATAACAAAGCCAAAGGTGTCGCCCTCGTCGATGAGACCGTTGCCGTCCACGTCGTTTGCTGCTTCTTCCACCATCTCGATCATGTCGTCGTAGTACCACTGACCGGCAATGGCTTTTTTGTACAGCTCGTCGGAATCGCCGAAATTGTCCTCGTAGATCCGCTTGTTGAAATAGGAAACGTATGCCCAGAAGTAGGTATTCATGGTAGCGTCACCCATCATGAAACGGACAGTTTTGCCGTCGATAGACATCTTTTCCATTACGTCGGTGGCCCACCATTCTCTTTCAAAATCCAGGTAGGGATTCTCACGTACGTCATTGAACAGATAATCGTTTCCCTGATGGATGGAGGAATTGCCGGCGGTAAGAACGATCTGCCACGTATCGTCCCCGGCCAGGATATTCTCCTTCAGAACGCCGCCGTAATCCTTCCAGTTCACTTCTGCTTCGGTCACTGCAAAGGTCAGTCCCAGACGGTTCTGTACCGCCTCCGTTCGGTTGAACACAGCCTGTGCCAGCACCTCAGAATCCTTGGCATCACCGCCGTCCCAGTCGATTTTGCGGTAGGAGGTTCTGGTGAGCACGCCCACCGTCTCACCTTTCATAGTAAAGTCAGCGGGCAGTCCGTCTTTTGCGTTCTTGCGGTCGTTTGGATCCAGCGTTTCCGCCGGGACGGTAGTTTCTGCAGATGCGGCAGTCTCGGCGGGGGTTTTGGTGTCCTTTTGGCAGGCGATCATGGCGAAAAGCAGCATGACCATGACGAGAATGAGTGCTGTAATTCTTTTCATAGTATCCTCCTGAAATTTTATATGGAAATTTTTCATGTATCCGTTATACGACAACGACCGCTTTGCCGGTCATCTGTCGGATCGTATCCGCCCACGCTTCCCTGTCGGCTCTCGTGGGTATGGGAATATCCGCCGGCACGGACATGCCGAGCTGCTCTCGTTTGCACACCCCCAGGGCGTGATACGGCTCGATATCAATCCGTTCCACCGATGCGTGTTCATTGGCAATTCTTGCTATTCCTTCAAAATGGTCTGTCCTGTCGTTGTATCCCGGTATAATGGGGCATCGGAGTACAATACGTTTTTGCATTTCGTTCAACCGGTGCAGATTTTCGAGAATCACTCCGTTCTCCGCCCCGGTGAATTTTTTATGAAGTACGGAATCCGTTTCCTTGCAGTCGTATAAAAACACGTCGACGTACGGAGCGACAAGGGCTACGGCTTCCCACGGTGCGTATCCCGAAGTTTCGAGAAAAACGGAAATATTACTCTCCCGGGCAAGCCTTGCAATTTCCGCGGCAAACGCCGGCTGATACAGCGGCTCGCCGCCGCTGAGCGTTATTCCTCCGCCGCTCATCTCGTAAAACGCCGTGTCTTTTATGACCTCGTCCATAACCGCCTCGGCGGTCATTTCCCGCCCGCAGATTTCCAGTGCATCATAGGGGCAGGCTTTGGCGCATGCTCCGCAGGCGGTGCAGTCCTTACAGTCCACGGTATGCCCGTCCCCGGAAACCGCATGCAAATTACACACGTCCCGGCACGCACCGCAGTGTACGCATTTTCCCCGATGGAACATAAGCTGCGGCTTTTTCACGTAGGATTCCGGGTTGTGGCACCACAGACATCGCAGGGGACAGCCTTTCAGAAAAACGGTGGTCCGTATGCCGGGTCCGTCCTGCAGGGACATCCGCTGAATATGAAAAACAGTACCTTTCATTTTTTATTCTGTCACAATCTTTTTGCAGTACAGATAGGCAGCGGCGCTCCAGCCCATAATGGGCGGCGTAGTGTACTCCTTGGATACGGACACCCCGCCTGTTACCACGTTGTACTTTTCCCACAGGCGCCCCGTTTCCCTGAATACCGTATCCGCCACGTCCAGATACTTCCCGGCGATACGCTTGGCCGCCTCCGTATAGCCGTAATTCACAAGTCCTTTGATCAGAATCATCTGCAGACAGGGCCAGCCGTGGGGATAATCCCACTGGAGGTTTAACAGATCCGCTCTGTTTTCCGATGCGGAAACGCCGTATCTGTATTCGATTCCAGGGAGCAGCTGTACGGTCTTTTCCGCCTGCTCCTTTGTGGAAAGCCCGGCGTACAAGGGATAGAACATGGCCTGGGACACGAGATCGGATTTTTCTTCGGTTTCAAAATTGTAATCGCAGAAGGCACCCAGCACCGCATCCCACATGAGCGCATTCATGCGTTTGGCACGGCATTCGGCGGCATCCGTCCACATTTTGCTTTCCGCAAGATGCAGCGTCTGCGCAAACTTCTCCATGTTTTTTTCAAAGCCGTACAAAAGGGAATTCAAATCCACGCCGTTGTATTTGTGTGCTTCCAGGCCGGTCCGGCTGGAAAAATCCCAACCGCTTTCCGCCCCGGACTGGTAACTGTATGCGTATTCCCGGACGGTGTCTTCGTCCTCGGCCTTTTCCATATGCAGCCGACGGCAGTAATCGTCACTGCAGAACTGTAAGTCAGGATCTGCACCGAAATACCGGTTCAGTCCGCTTTTTGTCATCCGCTGCGTCTGCCAGAAGGTATACTCTTTTTTCAGTTTATGGTAGGCTGTCATAAGCCACGCTTTATCGCCCGTTTCATCGTATATGTCACTGACCATCCGGGATAAAAAGGGGGGCTGGGAGCGTGTCTGCGCCCAGGTGCGGTTGGCGTTGGGCACAAATCCGAAGCGATCAATGAGATAAAACATGTTGTCCACGTTGTTCTTCGCCTGACTGATCCTGCCGGTCAGAATCAGTCCCACGTTGGTGAAATACGTACCCCAGTAATACATTTCGTTGAACCGGTCTGCCACCCCGGACACGCTGTACGGGTAGGGCATGCCGATCAGACCGTCCCGATCCTCGGTGTTATACCGGACAGTCCCGTCAATATTCTCGTTTATGTACTGTAAAACGTTCATGCTTTTTTACCGTCCGTATCCTTCCAGTTCTTTTCTTCTGTCACGGAGATGGCTAAGGAATATATCGATTCCCTCGTGATAGTTTCGATAGTCCCAAAGAGCCGTATGTTCCTTTATAATTCTGTCGATCTGGGAAAGCAGCCGGGCACGTTTTTCTTCGGTGATGCTCCTGTGCGCTTTCACAAGACAGATTTCCGCCCCCAAAAGGATCATATCCCCGTTCACAAGGATCTCCCGCTTCATACGGTCGTCCAGATCGGAGGCGTTTATCTGCTCACAAATACTTTTTACGTAACGGATCACGTTACCGAAGCAGAAATCAGCGGATCTGTCGTAGCGGAACGCATCAAAATCAAAATTATCGCCCCGGGCTCTTTTGGAGAGGGGGATCACCAGATTGGAGGCACAAAGGGTGCGGCTGTGACAGCGATGCGGCTCCAACTGGTAGTATTTGCCCAGCTGATACATAAGCTCCGTGACGCCCTCGCAGCGGAACACGTTTTTATCCAGATAATCAAAGGCGCCGTACCGAAAAGCGTGCTTGAAATTGTATCTCGGCTGGGGCTTGCCGGCGTTCCAGGAATACTGTGCACCCAGTGCACAGGGCAGATAACTGTGTACAAGGTACTGGGGATGGCCGTCCTCCGGCACGCCCCAGTCCGTAAACAGCATGCCGGCGGCTCCGTATTTCACGGCAAGTTCTCCGGCGGTACGGACGTTGAATTCCATAACGTCGGTCCGGGAGGTAAGGCTGACCCAAGTGGCGTTGCCGGGGGCAACGTAAAACCGTACGCCCTTCTCCCGAAGGGTGCGGCATCTCTCCTCCATAAACTGGGTGGAAATGACGCCGTATCCCCATTCCACCGCCGTAATGTTTTCGGGAAACTTAGGGAAGGAATCGGGATATTCGATAATCATATCGTCCCAGAACTGGATCTTCTTTTCGTATTTTGTGTTGACAAGCGTGTTGATTTTCGTGAGATAATCGATGAATACGCCGTCCACGCCGTCTTTTTCACACGCTTCTTTCGTCTGATACTTTCCGAGGCCGAACACCTCATCAAGACCAACATGAACATACGCCGAGCGGAAATGGGGCAGAAGTGAGCCGTAGATCTTGTCCATCAGTCCCAAAGAGCCATCATCCAGCGGATTCAGAACGCCGCTCTTTCCGGTTTCGTCCCCCAACGCAAGGTGAGAAAGTTCTTCCTTCTGAAGCCAGGCTTCCATATGCCCAAAGCTGTTCTGATTAGGTATAAGATCGATAAACCGATCCCGGCAGTATCCGTCCAGGTATTCAATATCTTCCGGGGTAAGACAGTCGAAATCCTTCGTGTATTCGGGGAAAGCGTCATACTTGAAGCAGAAGCTTTCCATATACAGCTGAAATTCGTTGTATTTCAGATCGGCAAGAAGATCCACGAGAGACAGGATCGTTTCCATTTTCGGCATTCTGCCCCGGCTGATATCCAGCATGTAGCCCCGGCGTTCCAGATGAGGCTTATCGCTGATTTTACAGCAGGGGATCCCGTCCGGCTCTATCAGTTGTCGGAGAGAGGTCAGTGCCCGGAATTTTCCCGCTTCCGTTTTATAGGAAACCGACACTCTGTCCGGATCAACGAGGAGCAGATACTCCTCATCCGCAAAGCCGTCGTCTGCGGTATATTCAATGACCGTATCCTTATACGTGTTGTAAAACCGCAGAAGATCGCTGTCGTACTGTATTTTCCCCTGCGCGTTTTTGCCCTCAGAATATTCTGCAAAGGCGGGAATGGGATATAGCATGCTGCGTCCCCTTTCTTCGTGCCGTTTTTGAATGGATACGTTCATTCTATCATAATCCATTTTTGTTGTAAACAACTCTGCTCCGTCTGAAAATCCGCTTGTTTCTAAACGACCGATTTTTACCAAAAAACGAAAGGACACGCTCTGTGCGTGTCCTTTCGTTTTTTAAGGTTTTATGCTTAATCGGCGTAATATTCATCTCTGTTATACTTGATCCCGTCGGAAAGTTCGTATTCCACCTTCAACTCCCCGTTTTCGTACCGGCGGCTGACGGAGATTCTGCCGAACGGCGTCGTAATGGATCCCTTTGCCCATGAAAGTTCGGGAATTTCGGCAGGTTCAATCCGTGCCATGGGACTCTCACCCTGTGATACCTCGTACTTGATTCCCAGTATGTACTCGAAGAAATAAGCAACGACGGAGCCGAACATGGGGTGGGAATGAGAGCGGGATTCGCCCCAGTATTCCCGGAAGGAGGTGGCGCCGTCTTTTTTCCAGTACCCGAAGCCGTGCGGCTCGTCGGCGGTGAGGAGCCGCAAAGCAACATCCCCTCTGCCGTATTTGAACAACAGGCGTGTTACCACGTCCGTGCCGAAGATGCCCGTATCGTAGTGTCCCAGATTCTCATAGTACTCGATGAAGTTTTTCTTCGTTCGCGCGTCCCCCAGACCGATGTCCAGTGCAAAGGCGTTTGCCCCCTGTACCTTGCCGAGGAAATTGCCGTCCCACGGATTAAAGTACGCGGCTCTGATCGCTTCTTTCCGTATCCGCATCCGTTCTTCCAGCCGCGGCACGTCCTCGTTTTTGCCCAGATACCGTGCGATTTCCGTCGCCATCTTCAGTGTCTTTACGTAGAAGTAGTTGTTGACAAAGGGGGCAGGCAGAATAACCGGGCCGGGAGTACACCATTCACCCAGGCACCAGTCGCCGGGGGCGTCCGTGGTGACGAGGCTGTTTTCGCTGTGTGCCTCCAGATAGTCAAAGTACCGAAGCATCTGCGGGTACATGCTTCTCACCTTGCTGTCATCGCCGTAGTATTTCCAATATTCGTAGGGCAGGATCACCATGGCACCGCCCCATCCGCCGGGACCGCCGCCCGCACGCGTATAGGGTGCCGTATACTGTACGTGGCCGGATTTTCTGTCCTGGCAGTCGGAAATATCGTCGATCCATTTATCGTAGAATTTCTCCGCATTGAGACACCGCATAACGGAGCGGCAGGTGATCTGTCCGTCCCCGGTATATCCCCGTCTTTCCAGATGGGGGCAGTCGGAGGGGATACCGCCGTGCATATTGGAAAGCTGGGTATTGATATACGTTTTATAGATCCAGTTCAGCGTTTCATCGGAGCTTTCGAATTCCGACGTAACCGCCGCATCGGTATGGGTTTTATGAACAGCCAAAACCTTCGCCTTCCCTTCTATCTTGAAATACCGGAATGCCAGCCAGGTAAACCGGGGACAGGCTTTTACCGCCCGTCCGCCTGTTTTTACCGTGAAAAACTGCTGGTGTGCATGGGTTTTATCCAGATCGCCATCTTTGAGTTCTTCGGAAAAGGTGATCTTTACAACGTCCGCGCCTTCTTCCGTCAGAATCACGGGATAGCCTGTGAAATTACATCCCGTATCGTAAATCACCGCGTCTCCCGTTTCGGATACGATCCTCGGCACGATTTTCCCGATCACCCGGTCGGGCGGGCAATCGGTATAACAGTACACGGAATCCACCGGCACGGCTTCGCTTACGTTCTGCCAGCCGCTGTCGTCGTAATCGGCGGCAAGGCAGTTTTCATCCCAGTGGGAATAGTCGTGTGCCTCCCCGAGATTCAGAATGCTTTTCGTCACAAAGGAAGGGGCAACTTTCGCCGAAAGATCGGAGACGATATATTCCGTGCCCTTGTCGGTGACAACCGTGATTTTATAGCAGAGCTTCTTGTCGCCGTACTTCACGTCGCTGTAATTTCCGTTATACCAGCCGTGTGCCAGAAGCACGGACAGCGTGTTGTTTCCCTCTTTCACAAGGTCTGTAATATCGTAGTGAGAAACGTACACCCGGTGGGCAAGCTCCTCCTCCGGCGGAAAATACCGCTGTTCAAAATCGGAGTTCAAGGGCAAAAACAGATCTTCTGTGCCGGGTTTTCCGTTTATATAAAACACAAACGTTCCAAATCCCACAATATCAATGGCAGCGTGTTTGATTTCTCCCGCTGCCGGGAAATTTTTCCGGAATACGCCGAAGGTTTTCGCGTCCCCCGCCATAATCCACTTAGCATCGCCGAACACTTCGGAAAATCCCATGTGCTTGCTGCCTGCTTTATTTTTGAAAGATTCCATTTTCTTCTCTCCGTGAATATCAGTACTTGATCCGTTTCCGGTATGTATCGATGGATACGCCGATATGCTTTTTGAAGCATTTATTGAAGTAGTATACGTCCTCAAATCCGACCATTTCGGAAATTTCCCGGGCGGAGTACAGGCCGGATTTAATATAATTGCACGCTGTATTCATGCGTACCGATAAAATATACTCACTGGGGGACGTGTGATACTCCTGCTGGAAAATTGTGCGGAGCCGCCGTTCGCTGATGCCGGCGACGGCAGAAAGCTCCGTCACTGAAATACTTCTGTCCACGTGCTGGTGAATATAGGAGGAAATCTCCTGCATCAGCAGCCGCTGTTTTGGCGACGTATAGATTTTTTGCAGATGTGCGTTCGTTTTCAGAAGCAGATTGTAAAAATTATATAACGCCGTGGTCTGGTGCTGATTGTCAAAGCGGTTCCAGTCAATATACGCTTTTTCAAACAGGGAGCGGATCTTCGGATCTCTGCATTCGAAGGCAAGCACGTCAATATCAACGGGCTTTGTACACCGGAAATGAAAGGAAACCGAGTTGCCGATCTCAAGGGTTTTCACCTGATAGGGCAGGTCGGCATTCATAAAGAAAACGGTGTCTTTTTTGAAAGTCACCTTCTTGTCCGGAAAGGTATGCTCATAACTGCCGCTTAACTGGTAGCTGAACATATGCGTTGTTCTTTCGATGGAATGAAAGTTTTCCTTTACGCCCCGGTAATTGTTTATAAGATAGATATCGTTTACGATAAAATCCGGAAAAAACATGCGTATCACCCTCCCTCTATAAAGGATACACTAAAATAAAAAACAAGTCAATACGACCGGACAATTACAGTTCCGATTTTTCCTAATCGCTCTTTTGTACATTGACATGCTTTTTTTAGCATTATATAATTTACCCAAACGATTCCTTTTTCACGGGGGGCAATACCATGTATGAAGCAGTTGTAAACAACCTGAAAGCGTTCTATCACCACAGACAGTACGATGACAGAATCTTAAAAGAAATAGACAAAGAAGCACAAAAATCCGGCGAAACCTCACCGTATAGGTTAAAGGCTATCCAGTACCGGGTGATTGCCGAACAGTTCCGGCCGGTGCTTATTAAAGGGATTCCTTTTTACTATGAACTGGGAACGAAAATTTCCGAGGGGGACGGCAGTCCCAATTTTCACGGAGGAAAGCATCCGGGCGGGTGGCTGTATTATCGGAATCAGCACCTGTTCCGGGACGCAGATCCCGCATCCTTTGATGAGTTCATGACGCATAAAGAGAATATGTTTTATTCCGTATGCGGTCCGGGCGTGGATATGGTGCATTATGCCTTTCCCTATGAAAACGTAATCAAAAACGGCTTGAAATCTATATACGAAAGAGCACTTGCCCAGAAAGAAAACTGCAAAACGGAAAAGGAAAAAGACTTTCTATTCTGTGCTATACAGGGGCTGCTTTCTGTAAAAAGGATTGCCGAGCGTTTTTCCGAGGCGGCCGCCGAGATGCGCAAAGACGATCAAACGCTTACCGAAGAGGAGACTTCGTATCTCGAAAGAATTGCGGATTCGGCAAGCCGTATCCCATGGGAAGCACCGAAAACCTTTTTTGAGGCACTGAATACGCTTGCGTTTCTCCGTGAGGTTTCCGGTTCCATAGACGGAATCGGTCAGAATGCACTGAGCCGGCCGGATAAGGTGCTGAAGCCCTTTTACGATTATGATATAAAAAACGGCATTCTGACAAAGGAAGAAGCATACGATCTGATCTGCAGATTCAATCTGATCTGGGACAACAGATACGATAAGGATTCCCTGTACGAGGGCGGTGCACAGCACGAGTTGGAAAACTCCCTATGTCTTGGGGGCTGCGATGAACACGGGGATGAGGTGTTCAACGAAATCACCGAAATGTTTATTGATTCCCACAACACCCTCTGCTGTGTGTATCCGAAGATCATGTGCCGGTATTCCCGGAAAAGCTCCGAAGAATACCTGCGGGTGATCAACAGATATCTGGCGGACGGCAGAAGCAACATCATGCTTGTGAACGACGACGCAGTGATCCCGGCACTGCTCAAATCCGGGAAAGAACTTACCGACGCCAGAAACTACATTTCTTCCGGATGCTGGGACGTTACGGTGGAGGGATGCGAAAAGAAACCCTGCGGCGAATACTTTAATCTGATGCGGATGCTGGAACTTGCCATTCATAAGAATGACAAAAATACGGCACTGCTGGACGCGGCAGGACTCACCGTTTCGCCCCTGGAGACCGCCCGGGATTTTGAAGAACTGTACGAAATGATCCTCCGGGATATAAAACAGCTGATCGATAAAAAATGCCTCCACACCAACAACAGTTACCGCCTGTGGTCGGAGATACACCCCAGTCCGTTTTATTCCGTCTGCATGGAAAACTGCTGTGAAAACCGGACGGATTTTTCGGCGGGCGGATCAAAATACGCCCCGTCCTCCATGTATATGACTTTCTTTGCCAATCTTGTAAATGCCCTGCTCAGCATGAAAACGGTTTGCTTTGAGAAGAAAGAGTGTTCTCTCCCTGAACTGTTCACGGCAATGCGTAAGAACTGGGAAGGGTACGAAGTTTTACGAAAATCCATACTCCATGCCCCGTTTTTCGGCGACGAAAGTGCGGAATCTGCCGCCATGGCAAAGCGGCTCCACGATGATCTCTTTCAGTATCTGGAACCGAAACGGAACTGGTTCGGCGGAAAATACGATATGGGATACGTAAATTTCGTAAACTTTTCGCTTTGGGGAAAGCAGATGAAGGCAACGCCCGATGGCAGACGGGACGGGGATTTCTTTGCCCACGGCATTGAGCCCACCCGATACCGGCCGGCAGAAAGCCTCCCGGCGCTGGTGAACAGCGTAAGCACCCTCGACTTTGCCGACTGCGCCGCAAACAGCGTTCTGAACGTGATTCTGCCCGCTGGGACATCTCTTGAAAATATGGATGCGGCGGAAAGAACGATGGCGCTTATGAAACTGCAGTCTATCCAGCTGAACTGTGTAAGCCGGGAAGATCTGCTGGACGCACAGATCCATCCGGAAAAGCACGGGGATCTGGTAGTCCGGGTCTGCGGCTTCTCCGCAAAATTTGTATCCATGTCGAAGGAGTGGCAGGATGAATTTATAGGAAGATGTTTTTTTGAAGCGGCTGATTGATTCCCCCTTATCATCTGTGCGTAAAGTGAATCAGTTGAATTTTAGTTGAATTTTGGACAAAAAATCAGGACACTTCCGAGAAGAAATGTCCTGGTTTTCGAGTTTGCTTCGCAAACTCGCCTGGTCGGATGTGACCCGAGTTGGCTTTGCCAACTCGCATGAACCCAGCGCGACCCACCGCCGTCGCACCGACTTGACTTTGTCAAGTCGCGTCGTCTCGGTCGCTTCGGCACAGCCTCTCCGCCGATACTCCCTGCTTGGGGCGGAAAAACTTCGAAAAAACGCCGCACCGTGGCGTTTTTTCATCGTTTTCTCTTGGTCCCGGGTTCGGGCGCGGTAGAAGCCGCTGGTTCAACCGCAACGCTGGTGCAAAAAGAAAACGGACGCAAAAGCGTCCGTTTCTTTTTGGTCGGAGTGACTGGATTTGAACCAGCGGCCTCTTGGTCCCGAAGGGGTAGTCAGGCATCCGTCTAACGGTTTGCGGCCGTTTCAGCCGCTTTCCACTCGGTGAAAGATACTCTTGTGCGCTCTTTTGTCCGCTGTTTCCATGTGCTCCGAATTTGTCTATGGTCAGATATGTGGTCGGGGAATCATGGCACAGCGGATGGGGCGCAGTAAGCAAAGAGAAGGCGTGTGGGTAGGATAAATCTTATCTGCAGTTAGACTTTTATCATACTGATATCGGCTCTGTTTCATACAACAAAGCTTTGTAGTAGGCGAAGTCAAGAAAAACTTTCTCATCACTTTTTTCACTTTTTCGCACTTTGAGATTCAAGAGTTTCGCCATTCCATCAAATGTATTTGTTCATGAAAATATGCATGCGAGAACCGCATGGCACCCCTTTATCTGTAATAATTAAAGAAACAAAATGTTTATGATTCTAACACTGGGAGTTCTTCTGTATAATCGAAAAAATCCAACATAGACAATTGTTTCTGATAGTAAGTATTGAAGTAATGTCTTAGAATAGTGCTGCTCCAGTCTTCAAGATCTAAGTGTTTTATTTCGGAAAGTTCTAAAAGTTTACCGCTTTTGCTTTTTCCCTTGTTTAGCACTAATTCATGTGAATCCAACTTTAATTTCACGGACGTTTCATCCACGGGAACAATAAAACATACAGCCAAATGTTTTTTGCTTGTCTCTGTTTCATTGCTATAGAGAAATACCGGTTGAATATTGTTTAGTGCTACGGAGATTCCTATTTCTTCGTTTATCTCTCTTTTTAATGCTGTTTTGCATATGGATATAAAATCCTTAGCGTTTGATTCTGTTTTGTCTTCAAAGCGAGAATGACCGCCAACATAAATTAAGTGCTTGTCTTTCTCTGGAGATGTTTCAGATACAGCATTTTTGTTCTTTTTGATAACCAAAATTTTACTTTTTTCTTTATTGGTTATAACAGCAATGGGAAGTGGTTGTATAAAATGTGAGGTTGATTCAACTGTTTGTCTTAAACCAAATTGAATTGGCGGCAGAAGTGAAACTAAATCCTCATATGCAACAATTTTGCTTGTGCAAATAACACTATCAATTTGTTCCGTTCTTTGGATATAACCAATACGCTCCATTAGCATATCTTTAAGGGTTTCCAGCGTTTTTTTTGTTACTTCTTTGCTGACTTCGTCTTGAACTTTGTTTGACGTATCAATTTCAAATACGCTATGAAAATAGACTTTTTTCTTCTCTATTGTACGGCGTATTGCACCTAAATACTCTTCTAATACTGTTTTGTTCATGATTGTTCCGCTTTTGTCAGTCAAAAGGTTTGCATATTCGCGCTCGATTGATATAGGAGGGTCTACACAAAATGCAAAAACTATATCAATTGATTTAACCAATTCATCCATAAGCAAAAACTTTTCTGTTATGAACTTTTGAGTATCTTCCATTTTGTCTGTTGAGGAGAGCCACTCGAACCAACACAAAGCATCAAATATGCCTCGATCCAAAATCAGTACATCTACCGCGCTGGATTTGTCTTCTAAAGTACCGATTAGTCCAGCGAGAGACATACAAGATGTCCAAATATTAAACATAGGACTTTGTTTATCGCTGACCGGGCAAACGCTGGCTCTCTCTTGGATTACTCTAACGCTGAAGCCGTTTCTTTTTAAGAATAATTCTAACGAATTAATGCAAGAAGTCTTTCCTGCTTTTGGAGAACCACTAAACTCAATAACGATCGGCCTTTTTTGACGGTGTTCTGCTTTCAGTGAAAGAACATTTTCAGCCAAATCTTGCAGTTCTTTTATTATTTTCTTACGTTCTTGAGGACGAATTTCCATAGTACAACTCATTTCATGTCACCTATTTTTTCTTCACTTATGCGCTCAAATTTATCTAATAATTGACCAACTGAAAAACCGATAAAACTCGACAGGATAACGCAAAGATACAGAAACTTTTCGTTAATTATGTAATCAAGATTCCCTGTCACTACAAACATACCTGATAATAATGCAAAAATCATAACAATCACAAACACAAAAGCAAAAAAAGGTCTTAGGAGAAAATACGCTAAATTTCCAATGCGTCCCGCGAAAGTGGTTATTGGCAGTATGCGATCCGTTATACATGCTTTATATAAGCGCTTTG
>JAZQDY010000218.1:0-30476 GCA_045547015.1 Eubacteriales bacterium
TGGCACACAGAACGACATGGCTACGATCCGACTTGATGCCGTGCCCGTAAAAGAGAATAATTTTGTCCGCCGACACAGGGGCGTGTGCCTGTGCGTGTGCGCGGAAAACGGAAGGGAGATGGAGCACGGTGGCAAAAAAACGTGCAAAAAAGCCGCAAAAAGTGGGCTTGCAAGTGTCGGAAGCGTCGAAAAAATGTGCTGGTGCACCGAAAAAATACAAAACGGCTGTCAGTCTTAGACGGGCAATCGAAAAGTATTTCCGTTCCATTTCCGTGAAAGTACCTATGGCGGATCTTTCCGGGAATCCGATCCTGAACGAGGACGGAGAGCCGGTGATAAAGACAGAGTATATTATTCCGCCGCAGATCCCTGCCATGTGTCTGGAACTCGGGATCACGGACCGGACGTGGCGGCGGTACTGCGATCACGAACTGCATCCGGAGTTTGAGGACGTGACAGAAGAAGCGATGCTCCGCTTTAAGGCGTACCTGGTGGATCAGTCCCTGATCCGTGAAAAAGGACTGCAGGGGATACTGTTCAATCTGGAAGTCAACCACGGATGCAGTCGAAAACAGGAGATTGAACTGGGCGAAAAGACGCGGTCGGTGCTGCCGAAAGTTGAGATGACCATCGAAGAGAAACTGGCGATGATCGCTGCGGCAGCGAAGCTGACGGACGAAATCGGCGGAGACAGTGAGGAAGCCGATGAATGAAAAAGAGATCGACCGTCTCTACGAGGCCGCGCTGTGGTATAAGAAACTATGCGATACGAACAATAAGGCCTTTCTGCCGCTGTTCGGTGATACGCACCGGTATCTTGTACTGAAGGGCGGCGGCGGATCGGGGAAAAGCATCTTCGCCGGCAGAAAAATACTGGAGAGGGCGGTAACGGAGCCGGGACACCGATTCCTCGTTTGCCGAAAGGTCGCAAGAACGATCAGGGAAAGCTGCTTTAAGCAGCTGCTGGGGCAGCTTGCGGAACATTATCCCGACAGCGGATACAAAGCAAACAAGAGTGATCTTGCGATCTATTTCCCAAACGGGAGTGAGATCATTTTCGCAGGACTTGACGACGTGGAGAAACTGAAATCCATATACAACATTACGGGAATATGGATCGAGGAAGCGTCGGAGCTGCTGGAAGGAGATTTCAATCAGCTGGACATTCGTCTCAGAGGCGAGACGCGGTACTACAAGCAGATCATTATTTCTTTCAACCCGATCAGCATCAACCACTGGCTGAAGAAGCGGTTTTTTGATTTTGACATTGCAGATGCGGCGGCGCGTGATAAAGCGATTCGGCGAACGAAAAAACACGAAAGCACCTATCGGGATAATCGATTCCTGGATGAGGAAGCAAAGGCGACGCTGGAGGCGTTCCGGGAGACGGACGAGTATTACTACCAGGTATACTGCCTTGGCATGTGGGGTGTGACAGGCAAGAGCGTATTTGATGCCAAAGCGATTGCATGGCGGCTGGAACAGAAGATAGAGCCGATAAAACGTGGTTTGTTTAGTTATGAGGACGACGGGCTTACACTGTTGGACCGCTTCTTTACGGTGGAAAGGGGCGGCTGTATATCCGTATACAAAGAGCCGGAGGCGGGTGTTCCGTACGTGATCGGAGCGGACACGGCCGGAGAGGGCAGTGACTTTTTTGCGGCGTCGGTGCTGGACAACAGAACCGGCGAGCAGGTATGCACGCTTCGCGGGCAGTTTGACGAGGACGTATTCGCCCGGCAGCTGTTCTGTCTCGGTATGTGGTACAACGAGGCACTGATCGCACCGGAGGCGAATTTCTCCACGTATCCGATTCTGGAACTGGAAAGGCTCGGATATCCGAATCTGTACGTACGGGAGACCATTGACGAATACACCCACGACGTGAAGCGTTCCTACGGATTCCTTACCAACACGAAGACGCGGCCGGTGATCATCGCCAATTTGATCAAGGCGGTGCGTGAGGACGTGACGATCCTGAACGACAGGGCGACCATGGAAGAAATGCTGACGTTTATACGAAATCCGGAAACGCTGAAGCCGGAGGCGGAGCCGGGATCCCACGACGACACGGTGATGGCACTTTGTATTGCACATTACGTGCGGCCGCAGCAGAGTTATCTTGCCGAGGTGACGGCGGGTGCGGCGGCGAAGTGGAGCGAATCCCAGTGGGAGGACTACGAGAATGCATCCCCCGATCAGCGGGAGTATCTCTTGAAGATCTGGGGAAACCCGAGATGAAAAGGATGTGACCATTTTTGAAAAAGAAAAACAAAGCCCGTCTTTCGCTTTGGCAGGACAGGCTGGCGGCAAATCAGTCGGCCTACGAAGTAGAAGTGGCAAAGATGGACCGGCGGGAGGATCTGTACAGAGGTGACGATTCTATCCGGGCGATCGTGAGAGGGGAAAGAAAGACGTCGACGCCTCACGTTCGCAACATTTGCGCAGAACTGATCGAATCACAGGTGAATTCCGGCATTCCACAGCCGAAGGTAACGGCGCGTCGTGAAAAGGATGAGATGAAGGCGAAGCTGATCGAGGATATGCTTCGGAATGAACTGGACAGGCTTCCTTTTGAATACCTGAACGACATGATGGAGCGGACGGTACCCATTCAGGGCGGCGGGTTCTTCCTTGTGGAGTGGGACAACACGAAGCGGACGCATACCACGATCGGTGAACTTTCGGTGTCTGCTCTTCATCCGAAGCAGGTCGTGCCGCAGGATGGTGTGTACTCCGGTATTGAGGACATGGATTACATCATCCTGAAATTGCCGCAGACCAAGGAGTACATAAGCCGAAAGTACGGCGTAGACGTATTCGACGAGACGGAAGGGGAGCCGGATATAAAGGGCCCGGCCGGAGAGGGCACCGCGGATGATATGGTGACGCAGTACGTTGCCTACTACCGGAACGAGGCGGGCGGAATCGGTTTGTATTCCTGGGTGAACGACGTGGAACTGGAGGACATTGCGGACTACCAGGCAAGACGGCTTCGCCGGTGCGTGAAGTGTGGAGCAGTGGAGCCGATCGCGGCAGAGCCTGTACAGGAGCAGGTAGAGAACGGACTGCTTCCGGGAATGACCGGTTCCTTTTTCACAGACGCGGAAACCCTGGCGGCAGAAAAGCCGACGGAGAATCCTTCGCCCGAGATGCGGCGGGGCGGTCGGAAAGCGTGCCCGTACTGCGGAAGTACGAAGTGGGAAGACAGTACGGAGGAATTTGAGGAGATCTACCAGCCGATCCTGCGGAGCGACGGGACGGTGATTCCGGGCGCGGTGCCCGTATCCGTGATGGCGGGACGGGTGGATGAAGAAGGAACTCCTCTTCCGGACGTGATCTACGAGCCGACGCGGCTCCCATTCTATAAGCCGGATATTTTCCCGGTGATCCTGCAGAAGAACGTGAGTGTGTACGGCAGTTTCCTCGGAGACAGTGACATTGATAAGATCGAGAATCAGCAGAACACAACGAATCGGATCGAGGCACAGATCGTGGACAAACTGCTCGGTTCCGGATCCTATATCACGCTGCCGGAGAGTGCCAGTATAAGAGTTGATCCGGAAATCGGGAAAGTAATCAGAATTAAGAATCCGGCGGAAAAATCACTGATCGATGTGTTCGACATGCAGGGCAACGTACAGCAGGACATGGCGTACCTTGCACAGATCTATGAGGAAGCACGGCAGGTGATCGGTATCACGGATTCCTTCCAGGGACGCCAGGACCGGACGGCAACGTCGGGAAAAGCAAAAGAGTTTGCGGCGGCCCAAAGTGCCGGACGTCTGGAATCCAAGCGTGTGATGAAGAACGCCGCCTATGCAGCACTGTTTGAGGCGATGTTCAAATTCAAACTGGCGTACACGGACGAGCCTCGTCCGGTGATATCTCACGATATTCACGGAAACGCTGAGTATAAGGAATTCAACCGTTACGATTTCCTTGAACAGGACGCGGCAGGTGAATGGCACTGGAACGATCAGTTCCTGTTCTCGGTGGATGATACGGCACCGCTTGCTTCCAACCGGGAGGCGATGTGGCAGGAAACGCGGATGAATCTGGAGACAGGTGCTTTCGGTGATCCCACAAATCCTGCGACGCTGATCCTGTTCTGGCAGAAGATGGAGATGCTCCACTATCCGGGTGCATCGGAAACGAGGACGTACCTGGAAGAGGAAATGCAGCGTCAGCAGATGTTGGCGGCACAGGCGGCGGATATGCAGATGCGTATGCAGCAGATGCAGCGGGAGCAGGCAACGGCAGAGACGACAGCGATACCGGCTGCGGCCGGATCTGTTGATAATCCGGAAGGAAAGGAGGAACGCACATGAAAAACAACGGCTATGCAGGCAAGATCGCCAACACCGGCTCTCAGGTGGTGAAGGCTCCGGGCCAGATGGCGCCGAAGAAGGGCAAGGGTTCTGTTAAGACCGGTAATGATCTTCGCACCGGCCGCAAATAATGCGGAAAGCGAAGGAGAACATTCGCAGGAACAGCGTAAAAATCCGATAAAGAAAGGAAAACGGCATGAATAGAGACATCGATTACGACGCACTGTTTGGTGTGGAGAAAGGCGAAGAAGGGCAGGAGATCGCCGATCCTGCAGAAGCCACGGATGGCGGTGCGGAAGGCGAAGAAGAGCAGGAGATCGCCGATCCTGCCGGAATGGATGAAAGCGGTGAGGAAGCCGGAGACGGCGAGGACACCGAAACCGACGCAGAGGATGGCGAGGGTACGCCCGGGAGCCAGTCCAAAGCGGAGAGGGCACGTTTTGCCGCTGCCCGCAGAAAGGCGGAGGCGGAACGCGATGCCGCTGTAAAGGCGGCAAAAGAGGAGGCACAGCGTCAGATCGACGCGGCTATATCCTCTTTGGCTATCGAAAATCCGTATACGGGAAAAACGGTACGCACGAAGGAAGAATACGATCAGTACGTGGCCGCCGTGCAGACGGAACGCAAAAACCAACTCCTGAAGCGTTCCGGTATGTCGGAGGCGGAGTACAAGGAGTTTGTGGACGGCCTTCCGGAGGTGCAGGCGGCACGAGCCGCTAAAGCACAGGCGGATGCGGCCGCCAGAGAAGCGGCGGAAGCGTCTGCCCGGCAGAAGGTTGAGGAGCAGCTTGCACAGATCCGTGCGATGGATCCGTCTGTAAAAAGTCTTGCCGATCTCGCCAAAACGGAAAATTATCCGAAAGTGTACGAGATGGTGAAAAAAGGCTACGATCTTGCGGACGCATACAAGCTGGCGAACTTCGACAGAGTGCAGAGGTCCACGGCAGATTCTTCCCGGCAGGCTGCTATGAATGCGGCTGCCGGAAAAGCACATATGTCGGGTACTTCGGCGAGAGGGCAGGGTGAGGTTTCCATTCCTTCTGACGAGTTGGAAATTTACCGCCTGCTGAACGCAGGAAAGCCGGATTCGCTCATTCGCAAGTATTATGCAAAATACGCAAAAAAATCAAAAAAATAACGAGAAGGAGTAAACAGTATGTTTATGATTCACACGACCGACGACGGTCGCATTCCTGGATTTGAATATCTGCCTGCATCGGCGTTTACGCCGAAGGTAGGCATGGCACTTATGATGACGAACGGCAAGCTTGCCGTAGCGGGTGCCGCAAACAAACCGGTGTACATTTCCATGACGGAGCGTGACGCAGTTTGCACTGCCGGCGAGCTGATCCCGGTGATCCGCGTGCAGCCGGATATAATCTTTGAAACGACGTTCTCGGCGGCGGCATCTTCTGTAAAGCCGGGTAACAAGGTGACAATGACCGCAGACGGCATGCAGGTGACTGCTACCACGGAGGGCGGCGTGGCAGAGATCGTAGAAATGCATGGTATCGCAGCCGGCGACAAGGTACGCGTGCGGTTTGCGTAAGATTTTGAAAGGAGATATACGAAATGGCAAATATTACTTTTTCTGAGAGTTCTGGTCTTCAGGATTCTATTTTCGGTAAATCGCAGGGTGCGATCAGAATGCTGGTGGAACAGCATGCAGAGGATTTTGAGAAAAAGAACATTCTCAAAAGAGTTTTCAACATGGGGAAAAGCACGAACTGGGGGGAAAAATTCACATCCATGACATCTATGGACGGATTCCAGCCTGTTGGTGAAAACGGGATGGCTCCCCGGGACGGAATGGAAGAGGGATATTCTAAGTTCCTGGAACATATGACGTGGAAAGATGAATTTCCCGTCACCAGAGAAATGATCGATGATCTGGAGAAAAAGAACACGATCAATTTGCAGAAGGAGCCGAAGGCGTTTGTGCAGGGTTATTACAGAACGAGAGAGCAGTTCGGTGCAGCCCTTTTGGGCGGTGGTTTCGGTGCTGAAAATGCTGTGGAATTCAAAGGCAGAAAGTTCGATGTGACCTGTGCGGACGGAAAGAGATTTTTTGCCACGGATCATCCGTGCAAAAAGAAGAAGTCGTTTGTGCAGAGTAATTTGTTTTCGAACGAATTCAGCAATGACGCTTTGATCGCTGCAGAGTGTGCAATGCATGACTATCGCGGTGACAGTGCTGATGATATTCTGGATGTTGCACCGGATACCATTATTATCCCAGGAAACGTTCCGTCGCTTTTGAAAAACGTGTTCGCGGCGATCGGCGCGGAGAAAATCCCCGGCACGGCTGAAAACGGGTTTAACTTTACATACGGTCGCTGGAATGTGATCGTCTGGAATTACCTCAACAAATACGTGACGGCGAAAAACAGACCGTGGATTCTGATGGACAGCCAGTACAACGAAACCTATGGATCCGCTGTGTGGCTGGATCGTGTTGAACTGGACATCAACAGTTATGTTGAGAACGGAAATGACGCCAATGTCTGGCACGGATATTCGCGGTTCATTGCAGGCTTCAATGACTGGAGAGCCTTTTCTGTAGGCGGTATCAATGGAGGTACTGCTTTGAGCGTCGAGTGATAATACATACGTAAAAAGAACGCCGGGCGGCGGCTTATGCCGTTGCCCGGTTTTTATTGGGAGGATATAAGCATGGTGATACAGGACGTACTCCGTATGGCGGATGAGCTCTCCCCAAACGCTTTTTCGGAGGAAACCAAAATTCAGTTTCTGAATGAAGCGGAAGGTGTCGTGCAGACGGAGGTTTTTCTTCTTGCGGTGGAGGATGTGATCACGTACTCGTGGCCGGAGGATAAAGAAACAGAGCTTCTGGCAGAGCCGCCGCACGACAAACTGTATCTGCAGTACGTTGCCGCACAGATCGATTACGCAAACGGGGAGTACAAACGGTATCAGAATAAGATGCAGATGTACAATGCGTATCTGTCGGAGTTCATGCGGTGGTTTGCAGAGCGATACAGACCGGCAGACACCCACGGTGCGGTGTATGAAGATGCAGGGCTGGGTACGCCGTGGAGAGGGTACTATATCAGTCCATACGGCATCGCAGTAAAGCACGGATTCTCCGGCACGGAAGCGGAATGGCTGGCGAGCCTGCACGGAGAACGTGGCGAGACGGGTGCCGCTGGCCGGGATTTTCAGATCAAAGGATATTTTGATACGCTGGAGAACCTGCAAGCAGCTGTACCGGAGCCTGAGCCGGGCGAAACATATTTCGTAGGTACTTCGGATCCGTACGTAGCATACATGTGGGATGGCATCGGAAACAAATGGGTACCGAACGGGACGCTGCAGGGGCCTGTCGGTCCGCAGGGAATCCAGGGTCCCCAGGGAATTCCGGGCAATGACGGTGCGCCGGGCAAGGATGGCGAGGACGGTCGTGACGGCTACACGCCGCAAAAAGGCGTGGATTACTTCGACGGCAAAGACGGTGAGCCGGGCAAGGATGGAAAGGACGGTGAGAACGGTAAGGACGGTGCACCTGGAACGCCGGGTCGGGACGGATACACGCCTCAGAAAGGCGTGGATTACTTTGACGGAAAGGACGGTCGAGATGGCTACACGCCGCAAAAAGGCGTAGATTACTTTGACGGAGAAATGGGAGCCCCAGGCAGGGGAATTTCGTCCGTTTCTGTTGACAAAAATGGATATTTAACAATTACATACACGGACGGATCGGCAGCTACGCTTTTCAATAGCATTAAGGGCGAAATAGGACCGAGCGGAACATCAATAAGAATTACCGGTATCGAAGAAAGCAATGAAGACGGCGGTATCAATCTTATACGATTTTCTGACGGAAGCATTATACAGATACAAAACGGAACAAAAGGCGAAAAGGGTGACAAACCTATACGCGGCACGGACTACTGGACGAAAGACGATAAAGCAGATGTTGTTGCGGAAGCAGTTGAAGTCGTAACCGACAATGTAGAAAACGCAAAATCTGTGTTGTACGTTGGTCAGAATCTATCTGAGCAGCAAAAAAACACCGCTCGTTCCAACATATCCGCCGCGAACGATATCGTATGCTCGGTTTCAGGTGAGAATATCGAAATCACGGATTCGTCCGATCAGGCTCTGCATGGTCTGAAGATTTTCGGCAAGTCTACGCAGATTACTACTACGGGCAAAAACCTTGTAGATTCCTCCGTTTTGGATTCGGCAAGCGGTATCACTAAAGCCGACGGGGTATACAGCGGCACCGTTAGCAGTTTTTATGCGGCCACAAAAAACGGAGAACTTATGGCGGGTGCGTTTGAGGAAGGAAAACAATATGTTTTCTCTGTGTATGCGAAAAAAGACGCATCTGCACCGGCAAATTCTACCCCGTACATTGCAATTCGTCATACGGACGGGACAATCGCTCCCGTTGGCGGTATTCAGTCTACCAATTTTAAGAGGTATTCTTGCGTATCCGAAGCGGGGAAAACGGTGGAAAAAGCCGTCATATCATACGGCGACGGTCCGACAGTGATAGTGTATGTCAAGGATATACAGTTAGAACAAAGCACAGCTGTAACAGATTACGAGCCATACTCCGGAGGTGCGCCTTCTCCTTCTCCCGATTATCCGCAGGATATTACTTCTGTTGGAGATAAAGGTGAAGTGAGTGTAAAGCTCACTGGAAAGAATCTGTTTGGCGGTGATGCGTTGGCTGATAAGTTAGAAGAACTTTCCGAAGCCACAATAGATGAAGAAGCAGGAACAGTATATTTACTAGCATTTAAAGCAACGGGAAAAGTGTATTTCAGTGACTTTAAACCAAATACACAGTATACATTTATATTCAAAGCGTCAATCGGAACAGCTGGACGGACTTCTTTAAGTGTTAAATACACAGATGGGACTACTGCTGGAATCAGTACAAAGAGTGCAAGTGTATCAGAAGTTATTGTATATACTTCTGTTGCAGGAAAGTCAATAGAGGGGCTTATAGGCGGTAATTACGCACACACTACACTTTATTACAACGAATGCGGTATATTTGAAGGTGTAATTCCCGAGGAGGTAGCTTTAGAGTATTTCGAGCCGTACAAGCCGGAACAAACACTTACTATTCCTACCATCGATGGCTTGCGAAGCGTGTCAAATGTATGTGATGAAATTGACTATGAGCGCGGCGTATATGTGCAGAGAATTGGAAAGATAGATTCTTATGCGGGGGAAAGTGTCGGTGATGCATGGATTTCAAGCACTGGCGAACTGTCCACGGGCGCGACCGTAGTATATCAACTTGCTGAACCGATAGAAACGCCACTAACAGAAGAGGAACTGAACACCTACCGCACGACGCACACGAACAAGCCGAATACGATTGTATCGAATGACGAAAGTGCGGAAATGGAAGTTTCCTACGCTGCGGACACCAAACTGTATATTGACAACAAATTCGCCGAGATGGCGGCGGCAATTCTTAACAATGCATGAGAAAGGAAATCACTATGATTAATATTATCAAATCCGTTATTTCAGCAGGCGGCTATAAACTGCAAGAGGTTCAGCGCAAGATCAAGAAGCTGTACGTAATGGGTGATATTACCGAGGCGGAGATGGACGAGCTTCTTTCTCTTGCCGCAGACGGCGTTTCCAGTGATGCAGAGCGTCCTGAAGTGCTTGCAATGCTCAAGGCTCTTTCCGACAAGATAGAAGCACTGACAACGCGTGTGGCGTCTTTGGAGGGCAGCGAAGAGCCTGAACCGGAATATCCTGCATGGGAGCCGTGGGACGGTATCAGCGATAAGTATCAGCAGGGTGCGGTGGTGACGCACAACGGTGCTGTGTGGGAATCCATCTTCAATGGGCAGAACGTATGGGAGCCGGGAACGCAGGGTACGGAGAATATGTGGGTAAAGCGTGAGGAAGGAGACAGCGTATGACATGGGCAATCGCTGCAGGCATTATCACGCTTGCCGGATTTTTGATCAGCGTCGGAACGCTGGTGTTTAAGTTGTCATCGGTTCTTACGCGGCTTGATGTGACCGTGAAGGAACTGGGGGAGTCGTTCCGCAGCGATCGGAAAGCCAAGGAGAAAGAGAACGCGGAGATGCACGACACGCTGAACGATCACGAGAAGCGTCTGCAGAAGCACGAACTGCGGATCCACGATCTGGAGAAGGAAAGGGGACAGTAATATGGAGATCACAAGCATTCTGCCGATTCTTACGGACGGGGATACGTACAAGGTTACGTCAGCGTTTGGAACGAGAATTGATCCGTTCACAAAGGTGCCCGGGAAGCCGCATTATGGCATTGACCTGGTGTTGTGGCGCGGATGGGGCGCGCTGTCCGCCATCGGCGCGGCGTGGGACGGCGTAGTGCTGAAAGTAGGGTACGATGCTTCCAGAGGCATTCATGTGGTTATAGACCACGGAGAGGGACTTGTGGGGCACTACTACCATTTGGCAGAGGGATCTGTCACTGTATCCGAAGGGGTTTCTGTCGCGGCAGGTGAGCAGATCGGATACATGGGCAGTACCGGCGCATCCACGGGCGCGCACCTGCATTTTCAGTTGGAATACGGCGGCGTGCCGATCGATCCGCTGCCGTACATTACCGGCGAGGATATGACTGAGGTGGACGTACCCGACGGAGAGATGGACAACATACCTGCAGACTGGGCGGCGGAAGCAGTGCAGTGGTCGAGAGAAAACGGTATCCTGTACGGAGACGACACCGGAAATCTGCATCTGCATGAGCCGGTAACGTGTGAGCGGATGCTGGTGTTCCTGTATCGCACGTACACCAAGATCAAGGAGGATTTGGGCATATGAAGAAGCCGGAAACTTCCAAAGTGTTCGCTTACCTGATTATGCTGGTGATGTTTCCGGCAGTGTTCCTGCTCTCCTGGAAGGTGATCTGCCTTGCCGAGTTGGCGATCACGCTTAAATTCACCGGCGCGCTTCCGTATCTCACGGCGATCATCACGCCCGCATGGGCGGCGGTGACAACGATCATCTGCTTTTACTTTAATAAGGCAAAGGCGGAAAATAAAGAAAAGATCAGAATATCCGCAATGAAGCGGGATTATTAAATTGCCGGACATCCGGCGGAAAGAAGGATATTATGGAAAAACTCAAACAGAAACTCTCGTCTCGCAAGCTGTGGGCGGCGGTCGCATCCGCTTTGCTCTGTGTGATCGCGGCATTTTACGGAGAGAAACTCACGCCCGAGGTGGTTGAGGTGCTGAAATACGCCGTCGCCGCCGGTGTGACGTACATCTTCGGAGAGGGTATCGTGGACGTAGCCCGTCAGGTGGCAGACGCGATGAAGGCATCGGCTCCCAGAGAATCGGAGACTGCGAAAGAGGATCCGGAAACGGTGGACGAAGATACGGAAACAAACGTTGTATTTGAATTTGACGAATAAGGGAAAGGAGACGGACGGCTGGGAGCGATCGCAGTTCGTCCGTCGCGTTGTAAGAAGGGAGGAATGCTCGTGCCGGGAAATATTTTTGCGGCTGACACAAGTTTTCCGCAGTTTTACGGGGAGCAAAGTGCAAATGAGAAAATCGACGTCATAACGGACTATCTGTTTATGCTGCTGGAAGAACTCCGATACACGCTCGCGAATCTGGGACAGGAAAACTTCAACGATACGGAACTCGGCAATATAGCGAAAGTCATCACGGATCCAGTGTATTTGCGGCTTGAAAGCATTACCGGATCGGTGGCAAGCATTTCCGCGACGGCGGAAGGGCTGTCCTTACAGGTTGAAGGCCTAAACAATAGTGTTACAAGCTTAGCTGCTTATGTAGGCGGTTTGACATTGTCGGTCACTAACGGCACCGAATCATCGAAGATTACTCTTTCGGCAAAAGAAGCTACACTCAGTTCACAAGAGATAAAGATAACCGGCATGGTCACGTTTGCGTCGCTGGCGGGAAGTGGGACTTCGATTATTAATGGCGATAATGTAAGAACGGGTAAGATATCGGCAATCACAATCGATTCTTGCGTTATGAAAGTAAAAGCGGATGCAAACGGTTGGAATTATGGCGGGTACTATATGTACTACACCGATGCGTATGGGGAATATCTGGCAGGATCTCTCATGTTGGACGTACTTAATGGAGTGCCGAGAGTCTATTTGAGATCGACGGTTTCCGCAGGTAAAGTGAGTTACTTGCAGCTGTATTCAGAAACTTATCTTAATATTAGCGCAGAATCCTCCGTGATGATAGGAGACCCGAGCAAGCTTGTTCCGATATATTTGTGGGGACAACTATATATAAACGGAACGCAGATAGGATAAAAGGAGAAAAACTGTATGGTTATTTTGGAATGTGTAACTGCCTACGTGGCAATACAGGCGATGATGGAGAGAGAATGCCCGTATAAAACGGCGCACGCTCTCGTTATTACGAAAAAGAGAATACAGCCGCACGCGGAATTTTTCGTAACGGAAGAAAGAAAACTTGTGGCAGAATATGCGGTGAAAGACGAAAAAGGACAGCCGGTGATCGAGGCGAACGGAACGTTTCGGTTCCGGGAAGGTACCGATCCGGTGCAGTATGAAAGAAAGCGACGTGAGCTGGGAGCGGTGCCAGTGGAGGAATCGTTTGAACCGGTGCATGCGCCTATGCCGCCGGTGATTACGCCGGCACAGCTGGAGGCTCTTGAAAAGTTTATCGTTTTTGAGGAGGAAAAAGCATGAGCGGATTTCTTCCGTCTATGGTGTATTCGGACGGCATACGAAAGCACAGGCAGGTGCAGTTTGGTGGTTACGATCACCGGATCGGACAGGGGGATGGATCTATATGGGACATGAAAAATATGTCTTCGGAGCTGTATCCCGTTATCTCGCCCCGGAGAGGGCGGTACACGGTGGATTCGCTGACAAAGCCGAACGGTTTATTCTGCATGGATGGAACGTACTGGGTGGATGGAACGGATTTCTATAAAGACGGTGTACCCATAGCGAGTGTGGCGGACAGCCCAAAGACGTTCGCGGCCATAGGACCGTATATACTTATTTTTCCGGACGCCAGGAGTTATAACAAGGACACGGGCGTTATGGAGGATCTTGCGTCAAGTGTCGGCGTGATGAATGCTGTTTTGCAAAACGGAACGTATGCGGGTGAGCCGGCGAAGGCAAACACGATCTATTCCCAGGGAATGAACTGGAGAAATTATTTCAGAGAAGGAGACGGAATTTTTATTGAAGGATGTCAAAGCCATCCGGAGAACAACAAGTCCGTGATTATTCGTGAGATTGACGGAGAATACCTGAGATTTTACGAGGATACGTTTGTAATCAGCGAGGGCGGCGACAAGGAGACAATAGTGCTTTCCAGAAGAATACCGGAATTCGACTTTGTGCTGGAAAGTGAAAACCGGATTTGGGGCTGTAAGGGCGACACGGTTTACGCATCCAAACTGGGAGATCCGTTCAACTTCAACGTGTTCGACGGGTTATCCACGGATTCTTTTGCGGTAGACGTAGGCAGTGCCGGTGATTTTACCGGGGCAATACGTTTTCTCGGGTACCCGTGCTTCTTCAAAGAGGATAATATATACAAGGTATACGGGGACAAGCCGTCCAACTTTCAGCTGATGGGTGCGGCGACGCTTGGTGTGGCGGAGGGAAGCGGAAAGAGCCTGGCGGTAGCCGGAGAGGTTCTGTTCTATCTGTCACGGGCAGGGATCGCGGCATATTCCGGAGGCATACCACGGATCATTTCCGCACCGTTTGGTTTGGAGCGGTACAGGAATGCGGTGGCCGGAAGCGACGGCGTGAAGTACTACGTGTCCATGCAGAACAGCCGAGGTACATACGAAATGTTCGTATACGATACGGAAACGGCGATGTGGCACAAAGAAGACGAGACGCAGGCGATGGATTTCGGATGGAATCAGGCTTTGTATTTTCTGCGTGCAGACGGCACCGTTCTTGCGGTCGGGGATGAAAGGAATATACCCGCCGGGGCGGTTTACGAGGGAATCCCGGGAAGCATGGTGGAATTCGGCGATTTTACGGAAGACGATCCGAACAAAAAAGGCGTGGTAAAACTGCAGATGCGGTGTGAACTGGATGCGGACGCAGAGATGGAAATCTTTATGCAGTTTGATTCCAGCGGCCTGTGGGAGCATGTTAAGAAACTGACAACAACAGTAAAACGAAGCTTTTATATACCTATTTTGCCGAAAAGATGCGATCATTTCAAAATAAAAATAGAAGCGAAAGGCGGCTGGCGGTTGTACTCTCTTGTGCGGGAGAGTTATTCCGGCAGCGAAAAGTAAAAGGAGGAATCAAAGATGGCTATATACAATTACAAGCAATTTGAGAGTGCGGCGAAGAAAGCCGGGCTGTACGATCAGTTCTCTGAGGCAGATCTGCTCCTGGCACAGAAGAATCCGGATGCGGGAATGTCGCTCCTCAAGTATAAGCAGGACTGGGGAAGTGCAACGACGGATGCGGCACGTGCTCTGGCTAATGAGGGGGCGGAGCGGATCCGTTCGGAATACGGAGGATATACCGGCGGTGGTGACGGCGGCGGTTTCCGTGTCAAGTCTCCTTCACCTTCCAGTTTCACTTACGAAGAGGCACCTGCATATACGAGCAAATACGACGCGGAAGCGGACAGGCTTATGCAGGTGATCCTTAACAGGAAACCGTTTTCGTACGATCCGAAGACGGATCCTTCGTACGGTGCGTACATGAAGCAGTACGCCAGAGAGGGCAAGAGAGCCACGGAGGACACGCTGGGGACCGTGGCAGGGGCGACGGGAGGCATACCGTCTTCCTACGCTGTAACGGCCGCGTCGCAGGCTGGAAATTACTATGCGGCACAGGCGGCAGACAAAATACCGGAGCTGGAAGAACTGGCGTATCAGAAGTATTTGAACGAACTGCAGATGAAACAGGCAGACCTTGGTATGGTACAGGATGCGGAAGAAAGAGAGTATCAGCGGTACCTGGATGCACTGTCAAAGCATAATGCAGATCGTAATTTTGCGTACGGGCAGTATATGGACGAGCTTTCCGCCAGAGACAAGACGAAATCGGAAGCCTTGGAGAAGGCGATCCTTGCCGGCGAGTACGGAGACACCAGTTTCCTCCGAGAAATGGGCATCACGCCGGATACGGCTGATAAGGATTTTGAACGGCAGTACATGCTGGCACAGCTTGCTGCGGAGAACGGGGATACCAGTTTTCTGAAGGCTTTGGGAATAAATCCGCAGGTAACGACGGCGGCTGGCGGTATAGACCTTTCTACGGCGCTGAAACTTGCGGAAGCCGGAGACAGCCGGTATCTGGAAGCACTGGGGGTAGATACCAGAAGAGATGAACGGGAGGCGGCGTTCTTGGAATACAGAACGGCGTACCCGTCCGGCGTTCTTCCTGAAGAAGTGTGGAGCGGACTTGTGGGCGAGTTTGGCGAAGAAGCAGTGCGTGCCGCTGGGTTTGACGTTGAAAGAAACGAGGGGACGACGACGGGCGATGAACCGGCGGCGGGAGCATACAGTGCGGTTGTTCAGGCAATCGAGGCAATGATTGCGAATGGAGCGGTACACAAAGATATCGTTGCGGCAATAGAGGATGCGTATAGAACCGGTCTGATTACCAAGGCAGAATACACGGATATGCGAAACAAGTACTCAAACCAGAGATAAGGAGACAAAACCTATGACGTTGCAGGAATGGCAAAAGAAATACGACCCGAGATTTAAGGACGAAGAGGGTTCCGTGCCGGAGAGCTCTAAGGCCGCCGGAAATAAATCGGCACTGGCTCAGTGGCAGGAGAAATACGTACCGAAAACGGCAATAGTCTCCTCTCCCGTGGATGGAACGAAATCAAACGTCGGCGGGGAACGATTCCGTTTTGGAATGCAAAAAACACCGATGATCCACGATGCACCGACGGCGACGGAAAAAGCGAACACGGTAGAGGGATATTATTCCAAGCCGGATCTGTGGGGCGATGCCGATCGGTACGAAAAGTACCTGACCATCGGAAAGGCTCAGATTTCGGCAGCGGAAACGGCGGCAAACGACGCAAAGGGGACGATGGATTCGCTGTATGCGGATGCGGAGCGTCTGCATGCCATGTATGTGGCAAGTCAGTCGCCCGCTATTTACGGACAGTGGGAGAAGGCTGTTTCTGATTATGAAGCAGCACACACTCTCTATGATACGGCGGTGAGCGGATACAAGGATGCCGCCGCACGGTATAACAGTGTGCTGGGGGCGCGTGATTCGTATTTGGCGGGAGAGCAGGAAAAATACGATGCCTGGAGAGGGTCAGTGCGTCCGCAGGAAACGGTACAAGCGGAGCGGGCGGCGGCAGAGTTAAGCATCGAGGCTCTCGAAAATAGGAAAGGAGAGCTTTCCGGAAGTATCATTGATTCAACGAAGGATACCAGGGGATATGCGGTGGATGTTTCTTCTCACAATGCACCGATCACAGCGGAGATCAATGAGATCGATGCACAGTTGAAAGAACTCTATAAAAAGAGAGATCTGCTTGACGAAGAATACGATTGGGCACGGTACTTCGGCTATGAGGATATGCGGTCGGCAGATGATTTCGGAGAAAAGAGTAAGTATGTATCCACGGAAAACGGCGAGGGAAAGGCATGGGCGGATATTAATGGATACGCTGTGACCGGTTACGATGATATCAACTACGAACTTATCAACAAAAACAAAGAGGCCGTGGCAAAGCAAAGAATCGCAGATGCAAGAACAGGCGCTTCCTTTGCCGGCGTGGACAAACGCGAGTTGTCGCAGATGACGGATGATGAGATTGACATATTCAATTATCTGTACGCGCTGGATGAAGAGGCCGGAGACAAGAAGCACACCCGTGCCTATGAGTACGTAGACTACATGACGTCCGACTTAAATTACCGACAGAGACAGAAGGAAGCACAGTACTGGAAACAGTATGCAAAGGAACATCCTGTGGCGTCCAGCGTGTTCTCTGTGGCCATTGCACCGATGAAGGGGCTTTCTTCGCTTGGGCAGGCTGTTGAATATGCGGCTACGGGAAAGATCGATGAGAACGCAGGATACAATCAGTTCTCCCACATCCCGAGCGATATCCGCGGGGAGGTCAGCGGAATCGTAGAGGATAAATGGGGGAAGGTTGGTTCCTATGCCTACAATACCGGTATGAGCATTGCGGACTCCGTGTTTAATATAGCGGTAGCCGGTGCTGCGGGCGGTGCGGCCGGACTTTCCAAAGCGGGCACGGCACGGCTTGTAGCGTTCTTGATGGGCAGTGAGATCATGGCGGACGAAGTGATCCAGAGTAAAGAGCGAGGCCTTTCCGACGATCAGGCATTTACGAAGGGTATAGCTTCTGCCGTGATCGAAGCGGCAACGGAGAAGTTCAGCGTGGAGGCACTGCTGGATAAGACTACCCTTGGTAAGAATGCACTGGGATACTGGCTGAAAAACGTTTTGACAGAAGCCGGTGAGGAAGGTGCCAGCAATATTGCGAACACGCTGGCGGACTTGCTCATCAGCCGTGACAAGAGCGAATGGCAGACGGCTATTGATTCGTACAAAAAGAGCGGACTTTCTGAGAAAGAGGCGTTCGGCAAGGCTCTCGGCGATCAGGCGGTAAGCCTGGGCCTTGATATGCTTGGCGGTGCGATCAGCGGCGGCGTGATGGCGACGCCGGTCGTGGCTGTCAGCGGCCTCGGGAGTGCGGGACACGCCTATGCAGAGCACGTCCGAAAGAAGGAGTCCGCGGACAAGCCCAACGCGGCTCTGCGTGCAGAGTCAACGGACCGATTCGTGCCGGTAGTGGAAGCGGACGGCAGTTACGAGGATGAAAACGGGAACATAGTACGTACCGACGGTACGAAGATCACAAAGGCCGGGAAAACCATAGTGCCCACTCCGAGCAGTAAAGAGCAGGGCAAGCGAATGAAGGCGGCAAAGACGGACACTGCCCGTACCGGTATTGCGTCGGGTGCCACGGACGGACAGATCAAGACGGCGGAACGGCTTTCGAAGATCCTAAAAAAAGATATCCGCTTCTTCAGAGAGGGAACGGACGAAAACGGAAATATTACCAACGGATTTTACGAGGAGAATGTGATCTACGTAAACTCCGTCGGTGCGAAGACGGTCAAGTGGGTGGTCGGCCATGAGCTGACGCACTCTGCGGAACTGTCCGAGAAGTACGGAGATCTGCAGACGTACGTGCTGAAGCAGATGAAGCGTGCCGGCATAGACGTGGACGAAAAAGTGCGGGATACCATAAATTTGTACGAGTCGCACGGGGCAACGTTAAATGAGAACGAGGCGAAACAGGAAATCGTTTCCGATTACGCGGCGGATTATCTCTTCACGGATGAGAGGGCGATCCGGGAGCTGGTGCGCGGCCGTCCTGACCTTGGTCAGCGGATCCTCAATTGGATCGACGGATTCCTTTCCAGTTACGGCAAGGAAGACGCGGAGGAACGTCTGATGCTGCAGAAAGCCAAGGGGCTGTATGCAAAGGCTCTGTCTGATGCGGATAAATTGCGAAATGATGCGAACGCAGGAAAAAACACGGCGATCGCTGGAAAAACGGAGCCGAGTGAAACCGCAAGTGCGGCGGATCGGTATCAGCTGAATCCGGAGGAGCTTCGGTCGGAAGAAGGCGGACGGATGCCGCCGGACGGAGAGGTGGATATAGATCCGGATGCGCTGGACGCAAGTATACGGGAACACCACCCGGATGCAAAGCTTTCTGTCTCCCGCACGGCGGCGGAGAATGAGCAGATCCTTTCCCGGATGCGTTCTATTCTGCAGAACGGCGGCAGTGCGGCAGATCTTCGGTCGTACGTAAACACGCTGGACGCAGAGGAGCGTACACAGGCAAAGAAAAAGCCGCAGGGCACAAACACCCAGCGGCGTGAGGATGCGGCGTCACAGATCGTCCGTGCGGCTCACAGAGCGGATATGTCGGTGGAAGAATACCTCCGGGAGAATGCAGAACTGTACGAAACGGAGGACGGCTGGAACCGGGAAGCGAGACGGGCCCTGCAGATGGAGGGGAGGAGGTATAGCATCAGTAGTGTCAAAATTCCTACCAGAGAAGAACTGGAAAACAAACCGGACATGAAGGTTGTTGATATTTCCAGCCCTAAAACCCGGGGAACATTTGCCGAACGCAGAAAAGAAATTTTGCAACAGGCGGAAAACGTAATCAAAAAGCCATACCTGAATCGGGATACAAATACCATGATATTCCTTACGAAGGGAAGTTATACACACGCATTTAATAACATCGGTGAAATACAACTGAATGCGGCGGAGCATTTGCCGGAGTTTATTGAGAATGCAGTTCTCACACACGCAGAGGAACCAACGCACGGAAGTGACTATGCGGAAGGAGTATATACTTTGTTTGCGGCTGCGAACGATGGCACAAACGTACGGCCTGTTAAACTAAAAGTAAAAGAATATGTTTACGCAGGGCAGGACTTGCCGCAAAACATAAAGGAATACTTTGAAAATTCACCGCAAGGGTACGCGGCTTCCTACGACACAGTTGTGCTTGAGGTTGAGGAAATAGCAGAAAATCCTCCGGGTTCCGTCAAAGACATGAATCAAATTGATTCTTTCCTTGACCCCGAAGGACTTTCTGAAATCAGTATAGCAGATTTGCTTTCTCTTGTCAAGGGTGATGCGGAAAAATACATACCAAAGCCTGCTGTCAAGGGAAAACTTTCGGTGTCAGCGGCGGAGGAACCGCTTGACGGGCAAGTTCCTTTGTTCAATGAAACTGGCAAACCGGACGGAATCATTCCCGACTATATCGACGCAGATGCAGATTTTTCCGGGAAACAGGAAATTTCTGAGGGTGTCCGAGATGAACTGATAAAGCGAACGAAAGAAGAAAACGAAAGAATCAGAGTGGAGGAGAGGAACCGGAAAAAGGAAGAATGGGCGGCTAAACGCAAAAAACTGGATGAAAAAGCAGACAGATACAGAGATCCGAAAACTTCCAGGAGAGCACTGACAGATAACTTACTTTCTCTTTTCAACGTACAGCCTGGCTCGAAGAAAAAGCTCTCGAATATGATATACGATGTTTGTGAGCGAATCATTTCGATGGGACGGGTGATGGAGGAGGATGTTCGTCTTTTGATGGACGTGCTGTATTCCTCCGGTGTCGTTGTAGAACACGTAGACGGCGAACTCAAAAATATGGGCAGTGCGGTGGAAAACGGATTCATGTATGCATCGCCCGGTATTCGTGGATATTTCGGTGAGAACTGGGCGGCGTTCCAGGAACGGGCATATAGAGCGGGAGTACATTTTACCACCGATCAGGCGGATGCTTCTGTTGAAACATGGAGGGATGAACTGACTCAACTGTTCCCCGGAGATTTCTCGCAGACTGATGATCCAAAAACGTTTCTTGAAAAGGTGGTAGCATCTGCCGAAAACGGAAAAGTACGAGACATCACTCTGGGAAAGCGTACACAGGAACTTCAGGACGCCGGATATGTCACGGAGCAGGAAGTTATAGAAAATTTGGAGAGGGAAGTGCGCTTCCAGCTGCGGATGTTTGCGGAAAAAGCCAGTCTTGAAACAGATCTTCGCAAGGTGCAGAAGGCAGCCAACGTGGCGAGTGCCAAATTGGCGGACGAACGGGAGACCAACAAGGAACAGAGAAAAGCGGAGCGTGAAGAACACCGGGCATTGCGAGATGCTGAACGTGCAGATCACGCTGCGGAAAAACGTTACATAAAGGATACCTTGTGGGAAAAGATATGGGACGAACGGGAAGATCATCAGGCACAGAGAGCCGCGGAAAGAGGGGCGCATCGTGCGCATGAGCAAGGACTGCGTGAGAAAATTGAAGCAACGCGCAAGGAGGGGGCGGAGAAAGTCCGGGAGGTGAAGCGGAAGAATGAGGAACGGTGGCAAAAAGCTATCGATATGCGCCGTGCACAGTTAAAAGCACAGCGGGAGCACAACAAGAAGATGGAACTGGCAAAGCAGCTTTTGAATAAGTACAAATGGGTGCGAAGCCATATGCAGAAGGCACCGGCTGATCTTCGGGAGAAAATGGATGAACTAATTGACGGAATGGACACATACGCGATTATGCCGCTTTCGGAGAGAAAACTTAATGAGAAGGATGAGCGGTACGGTGTAACGTGGCGAGAGATGCCGGAATACGTGGGCAGGCTTATGGCCACCGATTCCAACTTCATGATTTCGGAGGATCTTAAACGGAAGGTGGATCGAGTGCGAGCCAGAAAAATTGCTGATATGGACATAGATGCCATTGGGGACGCGTTGCAGGCACTTATAGGCGTGCAGACAGAGTTCTACAACCGGAACAATATGCTGATCGCGGGACGGTTTGAACAGATCGATAAATACTACGAAGATATTTCAAAAGAACTGGACGATACGCCAGCGCCAAAGTATGCCCTCAATTTCTTCAACAAAGCACAGCTATCTGCCGCAAACTTCCTCCGCCGTATGGTGGGATGGAATCCGGAAAGCACCTTCTACAAGATGGCGAAGATGCTGGAGGACGGAGAATACGCCATGCACCGATACGAAGTGGACGCCCGGCGGGAAATCGACGAATTTGCCAAAAAGTATCCGGATTGGGTACGCCGTGCGGACGGCCAGGGCAAGGACGGCATATGGATCACAAAGACAGTGCCGCGGCTTGCGGCTCTGCGGTTCGGTGAGGCACCGGTATTCGACGGCACGGTTGAGATCGTCATGACGCCTATGATGCGCATACATATGTATCTGGAATCAAAGAACGTGGAGAATCTGCGGCACATGGCGGGCGGCCGCACGTTTGCCGATAAGGATCTGTATGCAAAAGGAAAGCGTGAGGAAGCATTCGCAAAAGGGGATACCGTTCGTCTTGCTCCTGAAACGGTAAAGAATCTGCTGATGGGCATGAGCGAGAAAGAGTTGGAGCTGGCGGAGATCCTGCACAAGTATTACAACGGATACGCAAAGCAGGAGATCAACCGGGTGTCCAATATTCTCTATGGATACGACAAAGCCATGGGCAGGGAGTACGCGCCGATCTACACGAACAAAAACTACGTAACACAGGAACCGGGTGTGTATAACGTAACGGCGGAAGGTGCCGGCAATCTGAAAGCACGGCAGCATTCGGGCAATCCTTCGTATCAGATCGGCGCCATGGATGCCTTCGATAAACACGTGGACCGCACTGCAAAGTTCGTGGGGTATGCGATTCCCATTCGAAACTGGACCACGCTTCTGAACTGGCGGGAAAAAGGCGACAGCATGCGCGACAAGATCTCGCACAAGTGGGGAAAGCAGGGGATCAACTACATCGACCAGGTGCTGGAGGATCTGCAGACGGGCAGTGCGAAGGTAACGGAGGACGATCTTTCCGGATTCTTTGGGAAGGTATACAGCAACACGATCGGTGCGGTGTTCGGCTTGAATCCTTCTGTTGTGACGAAGCAGTTCGGATCGATGGCGATGGCGGGTGCGGAGCTGGACTATAGGAATGCTCCTAAACCGAAGCAGATCAGAGCCATTGACAAGGAGCTGATCTTCCGATATACCGGTGAGCTTGCCTACCGGGCGTCGGGCAATGCTTCGGCAGAAATGCAGCTGATGCGGAACAATCCGAACTGGGCACAGAGAAACAAGGCGATCCGGTTTGCCACGGGCGAAGCGATCACGGCGACGGATCAGTGGACAGCCTCGGTACTGTGGCCTTGGGCGGAGAACAAGGTACGGCGTGAGCATCCTGGATTGGAGGTAGGAACGGAGGCTCAGATCAAGGCAGGCGAGAGCAAGTTTTACAAAAAGGTTGCTGAAGAATTCAACAGTGCCGTGTCTCACAGCCAGTCGGTGTCCGATGAAATGCACCAGAGCCAAATGCGAAAGAGCAAAAACGCCATAACCCGCACGTTTACGATGTTCAAATCCGATGCGGCACAGGGATACAATCAGCTCCGGAAGAATATCGGCGAGGCACAGTTCTATGATCGGATAAGCAAGGATAAGAGCAAAAACGAATCGGCGAGAAGGGAGGCGGCGGAGAAAGCCAAAAAAGCAAAGAAAAAAGTGGGTGCCACGGTCGTCGGTATCTTGATAAACAATGCTTGGGCGACAACCATGACGCTGTTGATGGCTCTCTGGAAAAACAAAGGGAAAAACTATCGGGATGATGAAGACGAGTTTACTGCACAGAGCGTTATGCAGCAGTGGTCTTCGGATTTCTTCTCCGGCATTGCCGGCACTGTGGCTCTGGGCGAGGAAATTGCGGAGTTTATCGGCAATAAACTCACCGGGGAACGCTGGTATGACATTGAAGCCCCTGGAGTGGACGTGGTAAACGATCTGTTCAAGTTGGTGGACGACTCGATCGGCGGCGCGTTTGATTTCTTGGGGCGCGGTATGAACGTGCTGAAGGATGGAGGCGACGTTGGCAAATTCCTTGCGCAGAACGCGGGAGAGATCGTGGGCGGATTGAAGGACACGGCCGTACAGGTATCGTCGTATTTCGGTATTCCGGCAAAGAATCTGGAAACGTATCTGCTGGGTACGTTCCAGTGGATCGCACCGGGCGTTGCGACTGCCTACGAGGATCTGCTTGATTCCCCGGAAAGAGCGGATCTTGCCGGTCTCAAGGGGAAGGCGCTGGATCAGCGGGTAGCGGATATCATGAAGGTGCGGGGTGTTACGCTTGATAGGAATGCATCCGATACGCTGGCCGCTATGTACGATGCCGGAGAGAAAGGCGTGATCCCTTCCGATATTCCCTCCAGCTTCACCGTGGACGGAGAATCCTACACGCTTACGGAGACGCAGAAGCAGCGGTATTCCGCTGTGTGGGCAGAAACGGTGGATCGGTATCTGCAGAAACTCATTGATTCTACGGAGTTCCGGCGTTCGGATTTCAAGGATAAAATATTTATGATCGGTAAGGTATACAAGCTGGGTGCAGAGTACGCCAAAAAGAAGGTTGTTCCGGAATACGAGATTGCCACGTGGGCGGAAGAGGTTTCGGCTTTTGAAAAAGCAAAGCTCAGCATTCCGAAGTATCTGGAGACACAAGCGGCCTATTCAAATATCTACGATAAGGAGGGTGACGGAAAACTAAAGGCACTCGATTTTGCCAGATGGGTGATGAAGCAAAAATTCACCAAAGCACAGCGGGAAGTGGTTCGGGAATGCTTCGGGCAAGGACCGGTCAAATACTATGAATTTATTGACGAAGGCGTTTCGGAAAACGGTGCATACCGGCTCGCGAAAGGATTTATGGAACTGAAGCCTATGGAGGGGCGAGAAACGGTATCCGTATTGCAGAAGGCTCGTGCGGTGGTGGATGAACAGCTGCCGGCTGCGGAAGAACTTGCCGCGCTGTCGCAGATCATGACTGAGAGTGAGTATGCAAAAATAAAGGCTGGCAATGCACACGGGATCACGCCGGGCGTATACGTGACGTTCAAGGAGCTTTTGCCGCAGTACGATGCAGACGGGAACGGGTCGTACAGCCAGGAGGAGGTGGAGAGGGCAATCGATTCCATCGGTCCGAAATTTAGAATTGTGGCACCGTCTTACGGAAGTGCGAATGCAAAGAACACGAATCTGACCAATGCACAGCGGGCGGTCCTGTGGCAGATAGCAAACAAAAGCTGGAAGCCGGAGAGCAATCCGTACAGCGTATGGACCGGCAGAAAAGTGTATGAAGATTTGAACAAATAAAATGCCGGACGTCCGGCGGAAAGGGAAAGGTGGTGAAAATAGACGTGTAAAGGATCCCCCGCGAGTGGGATTCTTTACACGATTTTTACACGATTTTTTTGAATTTGAAAATTATTTGTAGTACAAAAGGATTTTTGTGTACAATATATTGTGGATTTTTGCGGATTGCGATAACTATATATAGTGACGAGAAGAGAAGAATAGATAAATTGTCACCCCAGTTGTCTCCACCAAAAAGAAAAAACCGATGCTTCGCGTCGGTTTTTTCTTTTTGGCAAATGCTATTGGAGCGAACCACTGCCGCACATTGTGCGGCATAAAGTTTGCGGTGAAGCAAGGGTGCTTCTTACAGAAGCATATACGCTTCAGCACACATTAAAAACATTTTACCGAAAGGTTAAATGACTATTGACAAACGATTTGTTTTGTGATATACTATGTTTAACCGGATGGTTAAATGAAAAGGAGGAATACTGTGGGACTGCAAAATACAATCAAAGCCCTGTCCGATCCTATTCGAAGAGAGATTCTGGAATTGCTCCGCGCCGGGCGGCTCCCCGCCGGGGAAATTGCAAATAAATTCCCCATAAGCGGTGCGGCGGTTTCCAAGCATCTTGCGGTTCTTCGGGAGGCGGATCTGATACGGGATGCCCGGGAGGGAAAGTATATTTATTATGAGCTGAACACCTCTGTGCTGGAGGAAGTGATGCTGTGGCTCAAAGGCCTGAAAGGAGAAAAAAATGATTAAAAAGCATTGGAAGATATTGCTTATCACCTCCGGGGTGATTCTTTTGCCCATTCTGGCAGGACTGCTTCTCTGGCATCAGCTGCCGGCAGAGATTCCCACTCATTGGAATGCGCTGGGTGAGATTGACGGCTGGAGCAGCAAGGTCTTTGCCGTGTTCGGCTTGCCGCTGGTTTTGCTGGCGCTCCAGTGGGTGGCGGTTTTTGCCACGTCTGCAGATCCAAAAAAGCAGAATCATTCGGGGAAAATTCTGCATTTTGTTTTTTGGCTTATTCCTCTGATGAGTATTCTGCTTTCGGCTGTTATGTTTTGCACAGCGTTGGGAACGGAAATACGTATCGTGGAGGTTTTGATGATCTTCACCGGATTTCTGTTCGTTGTCATTGGAAATTATCTGCCCAAGTGTCAGCAGAATTACACCATCGGCATTAAGATCCCGTGGACGCTCAACAGTGAGGAAAACTGGAACCGGACCCACCGCCTGACCGGCTGGTTATGGGTGGCCAGCGGTCTTGCGATTATGCTGGCCGGTTTCTTCGGCTTCTTTGTTTTCCTTGTTCCGGTTACTTTAGTGATGGTGCTGGTGCCGTTCATTTATTCATACGTCCTGCATCGCAGGGGCATATAAAAGGGAAAAGCCATACGGCGGACGCCGTATGGCTTTGTTTGTATGGGGGAGCCGGGTTCAGATGTACGATGACTATACCGATTTACCGCCTACGTGATTTGGATTACGGGATAAACTATGTGTAATACCCAAATTAACAGGAGCAACACGATAACGGCTGCGAGCAATAGCAGGATACCGATCAGGGTGCCCTTCTTTCTGCGCGACTTTTGCGGCTTGTTATTGGCGGTATGCTCGTTGACTTTATCCCACGGATTATCATAATAAAGCTTTGCTATTTGGTCGGCGCGGTCATCCTTCATAGAATAAACGAAAAAGGTATAGCCTGCCGCACCGATTAAGGCGATCAAGGTGCCTGTCAGAAAGATCTCAAGAAAAATAGCGAAGCCGTAGGGTATTAAATAATGCGCAGCGGAAGCAAGCATACGATCCTCCTGTCGGTTGATTTCATTTTGATTATATCATCAAAACGGGCGTTTGTCAAGCGAGATGGTCGCGCAAGGGCAGAGCAACTGCTTGGCGATAATGGGGTAGAAGGATCCGCGATCTTCCAGGGCGCAACGCCATGCTTGTAAACGAAATCTATGTATTATTTCCTCAATGCTTTCTTCTTTCGCTCTATGACTATTACAGCGGAATCGTCATCTTTATAACCCCATTCGCTTTTGAGGCAAGCGATCAATCTGTCATAGGTTTCAATAGCCTTGTCAACATTATTCATGATGACATATATCGTTGCAATACCATCCAAGGCATCGGTAAATCTTGGCTTTTGATTGCTTTCCTTTTCCCATGACTGTTCATAGAACGCAATCGCCTTCTCATATTCGCATTTGCGAGCATGGTACTGCGCTGTTTCAAAGAGGAAACCAGCGTTATCCGAAAACTCCGACAAGGCAGCATCCATAATACTGTCTGCTTTCTTTGCATCAAATTCCGCAAGCGCGATATACGCCTTGTATACAGGAATCAAGAAAGGTCTATGAGCAGGCAATGCCGCGCACTTGTCCAAATATTCCTGCGCCTCACGGGTTCGATGGTCGGCGATCAAATTGTCAATAAGATCATAGTAAGGCAGGGGTGTGGGGGGAATGACGGCATCGCTTTCGATTACCTTTTTGTAATAATCAATGACATCCGTATGGTTGGAACAATTCCAATCCCAAGCAACAGCCCCGTTTGATTTTTGCAGAAGCCATTGACAGTCCTTGATTTCGGGAGCAAGCAAAATCGCCTCACGGGCATATTTACTAACTTTGCTCAAATATGATTCTGCGCGATGATGATAAAGTCTTGCAAGCAATGATAGAATTTTTCTCCTATCCTCTGACTCTTCAAGTTGAATTTTCAATATGTTTTCATATTCGAGAAACACGTCATCAGAAAGATTTTCCTCGATATCGAGTCTGTTTTCTATTCGTTGCAGTTTTTGATCTGTCGTCAAGTCAAAAAGCTCGTCGATGGTAACACCAAGCTCACTTGATAAGATTGGCAACAGCGTAATATCAGGCATCGTGACACCCGTTTCCCATTTTGATATAGATTGAGCGCTCACGCCAATTTTTTCTCCGAGCTGCTCCTGGGTTACTCCGATTTTTTGGCGCAATAGTTTGATTTTATTTCCAATATCCATATACGATTCTCCTTCGGTTAGATAAAATTCATTTATCAAGTACTTGATGTCTTCATTATAGCTTGAAAAGTAAAATAAATCAATAACGCATATTTCGTATCAATTCACCTATTGAGCGAAAAACGGGTAGTGTGGCGGTTCGAATCTGTCTACAGACCCGAAATGCCCGAAATGCATCTACAAAATTTTGAAAAACTTTAGAATCGAAAAGTTTTTAGTGATATGCTGACTTCGTCAGCGTGATATTTTTGCTTCGCAAAAGTGATATTGCTCCACTTCGTTCTGCAGTGATATTATATTCGCCTCCTAAACTCGCGAAGCACATACCACTCGGCATAAGTCGAATATCACTGCGAAGCAATATAGAACTCGCCGCAGGCGAATATAACTGAAAAAAGCATGCTTGCGCAAGTGCTTTTTTCTGGCTGGGATAGCTGGACTCTGAACCACGGTTTTCGCATGAAGTGTTTCATGCTATTAGTTTAGTCTGTGCGAAAACCTTATCCGATGCATACGCATCGGAGTGGTTCCTCGTCGGATATACGAACGATAAAAAGAGAGAACACAGACGTGTTCTCTCTTTTTATGGCTGGGATAGCTGGACTCGAACCAGCGAATGCAGGAGTCAAAGTCCTGTGCCTTACCGACTTGGCGATATCCCACCGTATCAGTTATTATACCATAGTTTCCCCCAGTATGTCAATCACTGTGGGCGGATTTTCCGAAAAATATTGCAGGAGCCGCACGGAATATGGTGCGGCTCCTGTCGGAATTTGCAGTCAGATGCAGTAAAACAGAATCGTGAAGAAATGCAGGATACTGCCTGCCAGGACGAACAGATGGAATATGGAATGCATGTATCTCTTTTTTTTGAAGAAATAGTAGACCAGCGCCCCTACGGTGTAGGAAACGCCCCCTGCCAGAAGCAGGACGATGGCGTTCGGATGCAGAGACGCAACGGTGGCTTTCCAGGCGAATACCACGCACCAGCCCATAGCCAGATAGCAGATGGCGGAGAACTTACGGTAGGCTTTGATATCGATGGAATTGAATACGATGCCGATGGCGGCCGCACCCCATACAACACCGAAGATCACCCAGCCAAGGGGCGTGCTGTACTCCCGCAGTGGCCCCAGGCTGATGGGGGTATACGTACCGGCAATCAGCAGAAAAATAGAGCAGTGATCCAGAATCTGGAATACCTTTTTTGCCGTTTTGTTAGCAGGCAGTCCGTGATACAGGCTGGACATGGTGTACAGAACAATTAAGGAAGCGCCATAGATGGCACTTCCCACCACGCCGTACACATTATGATGCAGGGCGGCAAAGATCACGCACAGCGTCAAAGCGGTGATACCCAAAGCACCGCCCACGATGTGGGATACCATATTGAAGATTTCTTCTCCCTTTGTATAGGAGGGGAGCTTGCGGTCAGCCAGTTTTTCGCGAGCCAATGGGGAACACCTCGTCTTTTCAGGATAGCGTGCTGTGCACAGCCTTAAAATTTTACCAAATAATTGTGAAAACAAAAGCGGAAAGGTATGTCCAAACGGTGAAGTTTCAGTTATCGGATGCTTTTCTCTTGCGGACAAGCGGGGAATTTTGGCGAAAATGCTTGCATTGAGAAATCCCGTGTGCTATACTTAACTGAAGAGAGAACAGGCGAATCCCGCATAGAATAATTTACCGCTTTGGAGGTTTTTATGTCATACGAGCTGCCCTCGATCCGTGCCGGAAAGCGGATCTGCTACGATCATTTTCCCGATCCTCTCTGTACCTTTGTGTACAGAAACTGGAATATGCTGCCGGCCGCTGTCTTAGCTGAAACGGTGGAAACGGACGAAGCACATATCAATGCCCTGGCTCAGGAGATGGGCTTGCCCGTTCCCGGAGAGATTACGGCAGATTGGCGTACCTACGGATATATCACGATCATTCGCGCCAACTGGCATTTGGTTACCTATGAGCAGCTTTGCCAGCTTCTCGGATGGAGTATGGAAGAGCTGGCATATACATTGAAGGAAGACGATTTTCTGGACGTAAAACTGGGCAGACTGAAGCCGGATCTGCCGAAGCTTGTCTGGCACGAGCTGACGGCTGAACAGCATGATGCACTCATTCCCGTAAGGGAGGCAACAAAAGCTTTTTCTTCTGTCGTCCCGCCGGAGAGTGCAAAGCCCTTTGATTTTGTACCGATGTACGAGGAGGTGGAGCCGCCCCGTGGCGTGGAGCCGTCGGCGAAGCCGCGCTTCAAGGATCGGATCGTGTATTCGTACAGCGCCCTGTACGGAGATGCGTTTACTTCCGGTATAGACTACTCCTTCCCGGAGCCGCTGCTGAAAGCCTATCAGGCGGTAGGAATAAACGGAATCTGGTGCCAGGCGGTGCTGTATAAGCTTACGCCGTTCCCCTTTGAGC
>JAZQDY010000219.1:0-24427 GCA_045547015.1 Eubacteriales bacterium
AGGGGTTGTACTCGTGCGAAATCAGAAAAACAATCCCTCCGTCACGGCAAGCCGTGCCACCTCCCTTTGCACAAGGGAGGCTGAAAATAGTAGCCACATCTGTGGCAGTGGGGCAACTCCCGCAAGTGGCGGATAATTCGATGAGCCTATAGGCTCAGCGTGTGAAATGCCCCAAGGGGGCTTGTGCAAGCCACCAGCACGGCTGGTGGTCATGACTTACTGAATGTTGATTTTCTGAAATACAGGAATGTTTTCCGTCGTGATTTCAAAATATCCGCTGGGTACTTCTTCCTTTGTCCAGTAGTCACGCCATTTTCCTTCGGGGAGATACACCCTTCTGGTGTCGCTGTTGAAGGAGAGGGGGGCAACAATCATATCGTTGCAGAAAATATATTCGTCATCAATTCTGTACGTTTCCTTATCGTGGGTGTAATCACATACGAGTGCCCTTACCGGCGGCTTGCCTGTTGTTTTATATTCATCAAAGGCTTTTTTCAGCATGGGAACGAGCGATTCTCTGATTTTTAGAAGAAAACGCACTTCCTCTTCGCAGTCAAATTTTTTCCACGGTACCTCTTCACAGTACCAAGCATTAATCAGGCACTGAACAGAAAACACCGTTGTCTGAAGACGCCGGATCAATTCTTTCTTACTGTTGGCATGGCGGAGTTCAGGTGCCCACAATACGCCGGCAAATCCGCTGTTTACAACGCCGCGGATAAAATCCTTATGATCGTACAGATCACAGTAAAGCACGAACGGATAACTTGCGGAAAGTGCTCCGGCGTTTCTTACCTGAGAGAGTGTTTCCTGCTCGTCCAGTGCCTTGAGTATTGTTTGCATATACAATACGCCGAACATTTGATGGTATTGCTCACCGTCCATGCCGCCGGGGAAGGAAGTACAGTTGGGAAAACTCCAGCTGTTTTCACTGTTTCCGCCATCGCACTCGTCAAGCTTGAAGCCGTCAATCCCCTCTGCAACAAGGTAATCTCTGTGATGCTTTGCGAAAATACACTGTGCTTCATTAAGAGAAAAATCCGGGACAATTCCCTTCCAGACCTCGATGTCTCCGCTGTACGGGTACATTTCCTTATACAGCGGAGAAGAGGAGTTTATAAAAGCGTGCTCCCAAAGATTTATATGAAATCCGTTGTCATGCAGATACTTTATTACCGCTTCATGGTCGGGAAAACGCTCTTTGTTCCAAACGTAGGAGCAGGAATAGGTAGACGTTTGCCAGCCGGGCTCAAGGCCCATGATGTCGCAGGGTATGTCGTTTTCTCTGAAATATTTGGCGAGGTTTATGATATCGTCGCCGCTGCTCTTTCCGTATGCCCTGTACAAAACGCCAAGTCCCCATTCTGGCACGGAGGCACCGCCGCCGGAGAACATATTATACTGCGAAACGATATCGCAGATTGTATCCCCCTCAAATATATAAACGTCAATACCCTTTGCAACAGGAATTTCAACACTCATAACGGTCGTTTCGTTCAGAACGTCTTTTTGATAAAGCTCCTCGGTGGTGAGAGCGACTTTGTTTTGCGATACAGGTTCTCTCATCCGTTTCTTTGCATACCCGCAGGAAACGTCAATGTTTCGTGCAGTGTCGAAATACATACCGTATCCTTTTGTGGTTAAAAAAACGGTACCGGTGCCGGGGATTCTCCGCTGTAAGAGTGAGGATCCGCACAGGCTACGAGAGAAAGACGTCTGTGGCGATGATTAAAGCCTTTGAGTTGTAATCCAAAGCCGTAGATTTGTTCGTCACTCTGTATGGGGAATTCCAATACACACCCTCGGGGCGTTATTTGAAAGGTGAAGTTATTCAGATCGTAGCGGATCTCCGTTTCTGTGTAAGAAAGTCCTTGGCAAAAGGACGTGGGAACAATATTTTCGGGGGTTCCGAAGGTTATTTTTTTCATATCATACCTCGCGTGCGGTTAATCGTTATGCATATTATAACACACTGATAATGCAATTTCAAGTTTTAATTCTGTGTATGTATATAAACAGAAAATCCGAGGAGTTCCCTCGGATTTTTCTTTCTATTTTGAATGGATCAGCTCCGACACGGTGACGAACTCATATCCCTCCCGGAGAAGATCAGGCAATATCCGACGGAGCGCATCCGGCGTAGGCGTGGAACCGCCGCCGATAAAATCGTGACAGAGGATAATATCGCCGCTTTTAATATTTGTCTCCACCTTCTCTACAATTTCGTCTACGGTGGGATGGGACCAGTCCTTCGTGTCGATGGTCCACAGAATCACCTCGTAATCCAGTGCGTGTGCTGTTTTACAGACTTGCTCATCATACAGGCCGCCGGGCGGACGGAGCAGCTTTGTACGCTGATCGGTCAGTTCAAGAATGGTACGCTCTGCATCCAGGATCTGCTGACGAATGGTTTGCGGCGTGTTCTTTTGCAGATTCTCGTGCAGATAGGTGTGATTTCCGATCTCGTGTCCCTCTTTTTGTATCCGGCACAGCAGTTCAGGATAGTTTTTTGCGTTGTCACCAATGATAAAAAAGGTAGCGTGTGCGTTGTATTCCGCCAGGATATCCAGAATTATCGGCGTATAGCGAGGATGGGGGCCGTCGTCAAAGGTGATAGCAATTTTTTTGCTCTCATTGGCGTGAGAAGAGTAAACGCTTTTCTCAGCGCCTATTGATTCTTCTGCGGCTGCAATCGGAAGCGATACATATTGAATGGAAATTAGCAGCAGTAGTACAGATAGAACGAAACGTCGCATGGTATCGCTTCCTTTCCCGTCAAGCGGTTTCTGTCAGTTCATCCAGTGTGCCGAAGCGAAAGCCTCTGGCGCGCAGTTCCCGAATAAGCGCAGGCATAATTTCCGCATTGGTAGCGGATGTGGGATGGAGGAGAAGCACTTCCCCGTTATGCACACCGGAAAGGATTTTTGTCAGCGCTTCGTCCGGTGCCATCTGCCGATCATTGTCCCAATCCACATACCCAAAGCTCCAGAATATGGTTTTAAACCCAAGTTCCTTCGCAAAGTGCAGGTTTTCTTCTGAGAATCGGCCTTCCGGCGGTCGGTAGTATTTGGAAAGCATAATTCCCTGCGCGGAGCATGTATCCTCCAATTTCTGCAGTTCAGCGGCAAACTGCTCCTTTGTGTGCACTTTTGTCATATCTTTATGGCTTGCGGTGTGATTGCACACCAGATGTCCTTCGGCTGCCATACGCTGTACCAGTGCGGTGTCTCGTGTCACCAGGTTTTGAAGGACAAAAAAAGCGGCGGGCACTTCTTCTGCTTTCAGCGTATCCAGGATTTTTGCTACGTTTCCATTTTCGTACCCTACGTCAAAAGTCAGATAAATGACCTTTTCTGCCGCGGCAGGATCGCTGTTTTTTGTATCAATATAGTACCCGTCATACTTTTCAATAAAGCGCATTTCATTGTCACATACCGGCTGTCTTCCGTCCTTTTCATGCCGACAATACCAATTCATGGGTTTCGTCGATACGCCCTCTGCAGAAACGGAAGCAACAATTTGGCAAACAAATGTCATTGCTAAAACGGTAAACAGTATTCTTTTCAAATATTTTTTCGATCTCATACGTGTCTCCTTTCGTGTGCACATTTCTATTGTTTCGCTGTACACGCAAAATACACGTTGAAAATTTCTCCGAAAAATCGGATTTGTTACAAATACGTCTTGTCATTTGCAGAAAAAAATAGTATAATGTATGTGTTTTCCGATTACGATTTTCGATTTGCTCAATTGTGTATATTGTTTCACATTATTTTGCATATTTCGGAATATTTATGCAAAGCGTGTATTGACAACATCGGAAAAATAGAGTATAATCTTTGTATCGGTCATAAAAGACAATTATTATGATTCATAGAGGTTCAAAAAATGAAAAAAGAAATCAAAAAAATCGTTCTTGCGTATTCCGGCGGACTTGACACGTCCATTATTATTCCGTGGCTCAAGGAGAACTATCCCGGATGCGAAGTAATCGCTGTTTCCGGCGACGTAGGTCAGGGAACGGAATTGGACGGTCTGGAAGAAAAGGCACTGAAAACCGGTGCTTCCAAGCTTTACATCGAGGATCTGCGTAAAGAATACGTAGAGGATTTTATCTGGCCCTGCCTGAAAGCAGATGCCAAGTACGAAGATTACCTTCTTGGTACCTCTCATGCTCGTCCCTGCATTGCCAAGCGCCTTGTTGAGATCGCAAAGGCTGAGGGTGCTGACGCTATCTGCCACGGCTGTACCGGTAAGGGCAACGACCAGGTTCGTTTTGAACTGACCATTAAAGCTTTTGCTCCGGATATGGCAATCATCGCTCCCTGGCGTGTTTGGGATATCAAATCCCGTGATGAAGAGATCGATTACGCCGAGGCTCACAACGTACCGCTGAAAATCAACCGTGAGACCAACTATTCCAAGGATAAGAACCTTTGGCATCTGAGCCACGAGGGTCTGGATTTGGAAAGCCCCGCCAACGAGCCTGATTATCAGAAGAACGGATTCCTTGAATTGGGCATCTCCCCCGAGCAGGCTCCCGATACGCCCACCTATGTAACGATCCATTTTGAAAAAGGTATTCCCACCGCCCTCAACGGCGAGGAAATGGACGGCGTGACCCTCATTGAGAAGTTGAACGCTATCGGCGGTGCTAACGGCATCGGTATTCTGGATATTGTAGAAAACCGTCTGGTAGGTATGAAGAGCCGCGGTGTTTACGAGACGCCCGCCGGCACGATCCTCTACAAGGCCCACAACGTCCTGGAGACGATCACGCTGGATAAGGAGACCTTCCACTTCATGCAGGCTCAGATTGCTCCCAAGATGGCTGATCTTACCTACAACGGACAGTGGTTCACCCCCCTGCGCGAAGCACTCTGCACCTTCGTTGATAAGGTGAACGAAACTGTTACCGGTGACGTAAAGCTGAAACTCTACAAGGGCAATATCATCAACGCCGGTGTTACTTCCCCCTATACTCTGTATGATGAGCAGACTGCTTCCTTCGGTGAGGACGAGGATTACAATCAGGCAGATTCCGCCGGATTTATCAACCTCTTCGGTCTCCCGATCAAGGTGCGCGCAAAGCTTCTCGGCGATAAGTAATACAAATACAAAAAATGACCTGGCTGTCATCGGTCAGGTCATTTTGTCATGAAATACTCTAAACTATCGGAGGCAACATGAAAGGAAAAATGTGGGATGCGCGGTTCTCCAAAGCGGTGGATTCGCGCGTAAACGATTTCAATTCATCCATTTCTTTCGACTGGCGTATGTACCGGTCCGATATTAACGGTTCAATCGCCCATGCGACGATGCTGGGTGAATGCAGCATCATCGCTAAAGAAGAATCGGAAAAAATTATTGCCGCTTTGAAGCAGATCCTTGCCGATCTGGATAACGGCACGCTGACGATCGATCCGGAAGCAGAAGATATCCATATGTTTATAGAAGCCGTCCTCACGGAGAGAATTGGTGAAACCGGCAAACGGCTGCATACAGCACGCAGCCGGAACGATCAGGTAGCACTGGATATCCGTATGTACCTGAAAGAAGAGATTATGGAAATCAAGGCTCTCGTGCTGTCCCTGCTTGCCGCAATACTGGAAAAAGCAAAGGATAACGTCACTACAGTAATGCCCGGTTATACGCACTTGCAGCGCGCACAGCCGGTTACGCTGGCCCATTACGTGCTGGCGTATGCACAGATGTTCATGCGTGACGCAGAGCGTTTGGATGACGTGTACAGCCGAACGAACGTAATGCCCCTTGGCTCCGGCGCGTTGGCTTCTACCACCTATCCTATCAACCGGCATCGGGTGGCAGAGCTTCTCGGCTTCCCGTCCGTTACGGAAAACAGCATGGACGGTGTATCTGACCGTGACTTTGTTATTGAACTTGGCAGTGCGCTGTCCATTCTCATGATGCACATGAGCCGCTTCTCGGAGGAGATTATTCTCTGGTGTTCTTCCGAATTCAAGTTTATTGAACTGGATGATGCCTATTCCACCGGTTCCTCCATCATGCCCCAGAAGAAGAATCCGGACGTAGCGGAACTGGTACGCGGCAAAACCGGACGCGTGTACGGAGATCTCACCACGCTTCTGACCATGATGAAGGGATTGCCGTTGGCGTATAACAAGGATATGCAGGAGGATAAAGAAGCGATTTTCGATGCCATCGACAATACGAAAATTGCCGTAGAAGTTTTCACTGCTATGTTTGCTACCATGACGGTGCGTGCAGACAATATGCGCCGCGCCGCCTCTCGCGGATTTATTAACGCTACGGACTGCGCTGATTATCTTGTGAAAAAAGGTATGGCTTTCCGTGATGCGTATAAGATCAGCGGCAGACTGGTAGCACACTGCATTGCAGAGGATACAACGCTTGAGGATCTTCCCATGGATGTGTATACCTCCTATTCACCGCTGTTCGCTGAAGACGTATACAACGCCATCAGCCTGGAAACCTGCGTGTCCGAGCGCGGTGCATACGGCGGTCCTGCGCCGGCGTCCGTGCAGCATCAGATTGAACTGGTGGAAGCTTTCCTTAACAAGTAAAAAAAGAACGATCACATAGGGGGCTTCCATAAAGCAGACTTTACCTGTTGAAAAATAGCAAAAGGAGTACAAACATTTTAGTTTGTACTCCTTTTCATACGTTTGACCCGTTTAGGTTAGTTTATAGATGTACTACCCGGGCGTTAAAGAGACTCTCAATATTCCTAATAAGCACTGTTTTTTTGGACACAAAAACTAACTACGCATTCTTTTGAGCTATTCGCCTTTCAATCTCGCCTAAGTCAAGCGGTTTATATTCGTTCAGTTTTTTATCATTGTACTGCTTTGTGAAATAATCAACCATTTCGCGCATAGTTTTATTGTAATCATAAAGTTCTATGTGGTTGTATGTGTCAAAATAAATATGCTTGGATTTTTCAATCAGCGCATCTATCCCCTCAGTCTTGCCCAAACGAAACATACAAGTTGCGATATCCAAAAGAGTTATGGCGTGATTCGCATGCGTACCGCCTATGGGATATGCATCAAAGCCCTGCTTTTCGGGATACATGAATCGTTCAATAACGTCCACGCTTTCTTGAAAATGAAGTATTGCATTTTCGTAGTCACTCATATCAAAATAGCGATGTCCCACTTGGGCGCAAGCAATGAAAAACTCCTGCCATTCTATATCTTTAAGAGTTTTAGCTTCCTTCATCCCTTCCTCACCCTTAATATAGCTTGCTGAAAGACGCATTTTGTCCTGCAGCATATAGGGGTACATGTATGGAAGGGTTTCGATGATCTGTTTTATTTCATCGTAATGATCTTGCCCCTTTTCGAGCTCCAAATACATGTAAATATGTATCATATTTGCCTTTGTGCGGCAGGTGCAGAAAACGTCTTGGGATATACTGATGATATGACTTCCAAGTTCAAATGCTTTATTGACAACTTCATCACCTCTATCAACATTATAGGCGTAAAGCTCAAATAATTCAGTTTTCAATTGAATGGAAGCGGGATAAAGCTTCAATCCATCAAGCAATATTTGTTCAGCTTTTTCAAAATTGTCCCAAAAATATTTGTTGTATTCCAAGCGGATCTCTTCAATTTCTTTGTCGATATTCCTTACGTCAAAATCGAAAAGTTCATCGAGTGAAACCTTGAAAAGCGATGCGAGAGTTGGAATCATTGTCATATCGGGATAAGAAGCCCCCATTTCCCACTTCGACACAGCCTGTGCGGAAATGTTAAGTGTAGCAGCCAACTGCTCTTGGGTAAGATTTCTTGCCCTGCGCAGTTCACGGATTCTATTACCGAGATTCATGTAATTTACTCCTTTTGTTTCGTTTCGGAGGCGCCTTCCGTGATTATATCATACCATATCAATCAAATGGAGTCAAACATCCTGTTTTTGATTTTTTTCAACTGTTGGTTGTGACGATTGGAAAAGCACCGAAAGTTATCCGTAGTGGTAACTCTCGGTGCTTTCTATATTGCAGGTACGCCAACGGTGAGCATCCTTTATTATAAAAACTCATAAATTGTTTGGGTATCATAGACCTCGTCAGGATGCAGAATCACATTGGTGAACCCTTCGTGATTGATGCTGTCCGGGGCAGACTGCGTTTCCAGGCAGATGGCACAGTGCTTTCTTTGCGGCACGCCGTCCTTAAACGGAGGATCGTTCTCGTCGATCATATTTGCGGTATATACCTGAATACAGGGACGATCCGTATACACTTTCATTCTTCGTCCGGAATCCGGATGGGAAAGCTCTGCCCGCAGTTTACACGTTCCGTCATAATCAGAGAACAGGAAATTGTTGTCAAAGCCGTTTTGCCTCCGGATGCCGATCTCGTCGGCGTTCATTGCTGTTCCGAGATTTTTCAAAACGGTGAAGTCATACGGCGTTCCTGTTACGGAAATCTCGGATCCGTCGGGGATCAGTTCCTCCGTAACACCCGTGATACGCTTCGCATCCAGCCAAAGCGAATGAGAGCCGATGTTCCCCTGCTCGTATCCGCTGAGATTAAAATACGTATGGTTCGTCAGATTTACGACAGTCGTCTGATCCGTCATGGCGCGATAGCGGATAGAAAGTGCTCCATTGTTTGTCAGTGTGTACTGAACGGTAACGGTCAACGTTCCCGGATACCCTTCCTCTCCATCCGGTGAAACGGCTGTAAGCACAAGCGCCGGTTCCTCATCCGATCCCGTTTCCGTTACAGACCAAATTTTTTTATCGAAGCCGCTTTTTCCGCCGTGCAGATGATGTTTACCGTCGTTGTTGTACAAACGGTATTCCTTATCGTCAAGAGTAAAGCGTGCATTTCCGATACGGTTTCCGCACCGGCCAATCAAAGCGCCCTGGTATCCACCGGCGTTCAGGTATGAATCCACCGTATCATATCCGCATACTACGTCGGTGTCATTTACAAGGATTTTTTGAATAATTCCACCCAGATTCAGAATGCGGACAGAAACACAGGAGGCATTTTCCAGCGTATAAGCCCATACATCTTCACTTGAAGGTGTTTTTCCGAAATGTTCTTTCCGTATCATCGTCAGTCATCGTAGCCGTTCGGATTATTCTTCTGCCAGCGCCATGCATCTGCGCACATTTCTAGAATGCCGTTCTGCGCCTTCCATCCAAGTTCATCGGCGACAAGGTCAGCGTTAGCATAACAGGTTGCAATATCACCGGGGCGGCGCGGTTTGATGACGTACGGAACCTTTACACCGGTTGCTTTCTCGAAATTATGCACGATATCCAGAACGCTGTATCCGTTTCCGGTACCCAGGTTATACACTTTAAGCCCGGCGTTTTCTTCCACTTTCCGAAGCGCTTTTACGTGCCCGACAGCCAGATCCACTACGTGGATATAGTCACGTACACCGGTACCGTCATGGGTATCGTAATCATTGCCAAACACACCAAGTTCGGGACGAAGCCCTATGGCGACCTGGGTAACGTACGGCATCAGGTTGTTGGGAATACCGCTGGGGTTTTCTCCGATAAGACCGCTTTTATGCGCACCGATCGGGTTGAAATACCGAAGCAGAACAACGTTCCACTCCGGATCTGCCGTATGAATGTCCGTGAGAATCTGTTCCAACATGGATTTGGTCCAGCCATAGGGATTGGTACACTGCCCTTTCGGACATTCTTCCGTAATCGGGACGAAGGCAGGGTTTCCGTACACAGTAGCGGAAGAAGAGAAAATGATATTCTTTACGCCGTGAGCACGCATTACATCCACCAGTGTCAGCGTTCCTGTGATATTGTTGTCATAATACTCCCAGGGTTTTGCAACAGATTCACCGACAGCTTTCAGTCCAGCGAAATGAATAACTGCGGAAATAGATTCATTTTCAAAAATTTCATTCATCGCGGCGCGATCACGGATGTCGGATTTATAAAACTTTACTGTTTTTCCGGTAATCTGTTTCACACGCGCAAGAGACTTTTCGGACGAATTGGAAAGATTGTCGCAAACAACGACATCATAGCCCTCGGTCTGGAGTTCCACAATCGTATGGGAACCGATATATCCGGCACCGCCGGTAACAAGAATTGCCATATTAAATTCCTTTCAAAAACGTACGGTATAACGGATTATTTCCAAAGTCCGTCCGGATACAGACCGGCATCGATCATTTCACGGATTTTTGCAACTACACCCGGTTTATCCTCGGAGTATGTAACGCCGTACCATTTAGCAGACGTCTCCAGAACAGTAACGTCGCAGAGATTCTTCTTAATCATCTCACCCACAACTACGGGGAGGTAACACTCACTCTTCAGAGGATCCTTATGATCGGCGTGCAGGAAGTCATCAAAATACTTTTCGGAATCGTTGAAGAAATCCGGCGTAAATCCCCAGAAGTTCATAGAAACGGGTACATCCGGAGAAAGGTGAACGGTATTACCATCCTCATCTTCGAAATGAGCACCGTCCGGATCCTTGAAAATCTTTGTACGTTCATTGATTACGGTAAGGAAACCGTTCTCCGTCTCACACACACCGCGTGCTACGCTGCCGGCATCGGTAAGCGTGTTGCCGAGGCGGTATCCGACCATGGCAAAAGAACGGTTATTCGTCTTCCCTTCTACGCTGCGAAGGAAATCTGCCACTCTTTGATAGGCGTCTGCACCGTAAAAATCATCTGCGTTGATAACGGCAAAAGGTTCAGTCAGATATTCTTTGGCGCAGAGAAGCGCGTGGAACGTGCCCCAGGGTTTTGTGCGCCCGGTGGGAATACATTCTGCAGGCACAAGCTTGTCAATTGCCTGGAAAGCATACTCTACTTTTACTTTGCTCTCAATGCGCTTTCCGATCGTATCGCGAAAAACGTCGTAGTTCTCTTCTTTAATTACAAATACAACCTTGTCAAAGCCGGCACGAAGTGCGTCGTATACAGAAAAATCAATAATAAATTCGCCGTGCGGCGTCATGGGATCAAGCTGTTTCAATCCACCGTAGCGAGAGCCGAGTCCGGCTGCCAATACAAATAAAGTCATACGATTTTTTACATCCGCTGATTGCGGATATCCTTTCTGGAAATACTGAATGGTATCCATTCATCAAGTATTATATACTATTTTTTTCAAAATTTCAAATGAAATCCATTTCTTTTACACTTCATTCATAAATTCTTTTTTTTAAAAACCACTTGACAAACCATACCGTATGCTATATACTAATATTGTCCCAAATGAGACAGTGTTCTGGTCGGAGGATGAAATGTTGGAAGATATGCGTAAGCTGCTGTGCCGTGTACTTACAAACACCTTTCTGTTTTCCGGTGTTTCTCCGGAAGAGGTTGAAACTGCCACTCCGTTTTTGTCTGAATGTGTCTTTTCTGTTTATTCTGACAAAACTACAATACAGAGCACGCGCGCACCTATAGATGGAATTGCAGTAATCACGGATGGCGAGGCAGAAGTTCTTTCCGATGCTTCGGATACCGGAATTCTTCTCAGGACAATATGCACAGGCGGTCTGTTTGGTGCCGCTTCCCTGTATACGACCGCCCAGCATTATGAAACGGTAATCCGCGCCAAAGGTGACTGTCAGCTGCTTATTATTCCGGAAGCAACGGTAAAACGCCTGATTTCCGCAAACAGTCGACTGGCTGAAAACTACATCCGTTTTCTCTCAGAACGCATCTGCTTTCTGAATCAGAAAATCACTGCGTTTACGGCAGGTTCTGCAGAGGCGAAACTGGCGGTTTATCTTTCAGACCTTCCCGATGCCGGAAATGGAACACGGCGTTTGACCATGAGTTTATCTGCTTTGGCTGATTCCCTCGGGATGGGGCGAGCTTCACTGTACCGTGCGCTTTGTGGGTTTGAGGAACGCGGAATCATCTCGCGCGACGGAAAAAACTTTCACATTATTGATGAAGATGCACTTACTGCAATCTTTCGCAAAAACTAAATTTAATTATCAATCTTGAAAGGATTCACACTATGAAAAAACTTCTTTCTCTCCTTCTTTGCGCTGTGTTTGCGCTTGGTGCCCTCACGGGCTGTGCTGCTGAAGAAACGCCGGATGCCATCCGCGTGTTCACGCTGAAAGGCCCTACGGGCATGGGTATGGCAAAAATGATTTCCGATGCCAATGGCGATGAGTCTTCACCTTATCAGTTTACTGTTGCCGCTTCTCCCGATGAAGTTACCGCGGAAATCATCAACGGAAATTACGATATCGCGGCACTTCCCACAAACCTTGCCGCCGTTCTCTACTCCAAAACTGGCGGTGAGCTCAAGGTTGCTGCGGTAAACACACTTGGCGTGCTCTACGTGCTGGAAAACGGAAATACGATTCAGTCGGTGGCCGATCTGAACGGAAAGACAATCTATGCAACCGGTCAGGCTTCCACCCCTGAGTACGTGCTCAATTACATTTTGGATGCAAACAACGTGAAGGCAGACGTTATTTACCTTACTGAACATTCGGAACTGGCAACGCAGATGACAGCCGGCTCGGTTGCTATCGGTATGCTGCCCGTTCCTAACGCCACAACTGTACTGAACGGCAACAAGGATGTCCGCATTGCTTTGAATCTGACTGAAGAATGGGAAAAGGCCGCAGCGGCAAAAGGCGACGATGGTGCCCTTTATCAGGGCTGCGTGGTAGTGCGCCGTGAATTTGCTGAAAAATACCCCAAAACGGTAGAGGCATTCCTGAACGAGTACAAAGCGTCCGTTGATTTTGTAAACAATACGCCGGAAGAGGCTTCCAAAGTTATTGCGGAAATCGGTATTATTCCCGCCGCACCCGTTGCGCTGAAAGCGATTCCCAATGCAAACATCGTTTGCATTACCGGTTCGGAAATGAAGACGGGTCTTGCCGGATTCTTCACAGTACTCCATAAGTTTAATCCCGCTTCTGTAGGCGGTAAACTGCCCGATGATGCGTTCTACTACATTCCGTAAAACATCAAAAGCCACGCGCCTTGTGCGCGCGGCTTTCGTGATTATATTCTGGTTCACCGTGTGGCTGGTAGCCGCATGGATTGTGGATAAGGAAGTCCTGCTTCCCTCGCCGCTTTCTGTGGCGCGTGTATTATTTTCGCTTCTGCTCTCACCCGAATACTGGCTTTCTATCGGCGCTTCTCTGCTGCGTGTATTGATAGGCTATCTGCTGGGCTGTGTGATTGCTGCGGTAATTTCCGTTGCCTGTTTTCGTTCCTCTGCTGCCGATGCCCTTTTGTCACCGGTTCTGTCTGTGATCCGTGCCGTTCCTGTCGCCTCATTTATCATTCTTGCGCTCGTTTGGTTGGGACGGTCGCGTGTGCCCTCTTTTTCCGCGTTTCTCATGGTACTGCCCATTGTAAGCGGGAACATTTTAACAGGGCTTCGTTCTGCCGACAAGGATCTTTTGGAAGTATGTCAAGTGTACCGCTTCAACTGGACGAAAACTGTTCATCTTCTCTATATTCCTGCGGTACGCCCCTATTTTCTCTCCGCCGCCCGTACTTCACTTGGTATGGCGTGGAAGGCCGGCATTGCAGCAGAAGTGCTTTGCTCTCTTTCTGCTTCCATAGGAGGACAGATTTACGAATCAAAGGTATATCTGGAGACGCCGGCGCTGTTCGCATGGACCATTACAGTAATCTGTATCAGCATGTTGATTGAGGCGTTCCTGTTCCGTTTACCGCTGTTCCGCACTCAATCAGAGAAAGTACAGGAGAATTCCTGATGCAAATAGAACTGAAAAATATTTCTAAACTGTATAACGATATACCGATTCTCCAAAATGTCTCATTGCACCTGTGCATGGGGGAACGCTATTCCCTTGTTGGAGATTCCGGTTCGGGGAAAACGACCCTGCTCCGATTGATTGCCGGGCTGGAACGCCCGACTGCCGGTCAGATTGAAACAGACGGCGCACGCATCTCTTATGCTTTCCAGGAACACCGTTTGTTTCCTCAGCTTACTGTTCGGGAGAATATCCTTGCTGTTTCTCCTGCCATTGGTCCGGATGAAATTCTTTCTATGCTGGATCTCTCGGATGCTGCGGAAAAATACCCGTATCAATTATCAGGCGGCATGCAAAAGCGTGCCGGACTTGCCCGCGCTCTCGCTGTACAGGCGGATATCTATCTGCTGGATGAACCAACTGGCGGACAGGATGCGGCACATGCAGAAATGGCAGCAAAAGCCATTCGTCAATATACAGACGGCGCGCTTGTTGTGGTTGCCACGCACGATGAGGCACTTTTGCGATCTATAGACGGCAAAATATTACGCGTCGAGAATCAAACCTGCAGGATTGCTTTCCAATAAAAACGGGCAGGAGCCGCAAATAATGCGGCTCCTGTTTTTTTATGATCTTTTACACGGTTCTTCACATCCACAGGAAATGGACGCATCGCCTGCACCGGGCGGACAGAATTCCGAAATCGGGAAGCGCATTTTCCGGAACACACTGCACGGATCTTCTTCCGCGGGCGCAATGCACTCTTTTTCCGGCACGCAGTATTCCACTGCATTTACCAGATACTGGGCAGGCCGTTCCAAGCGGACTACAGAGAAAAATCCGAGAGTAACAAGCAGACGGTTGCTGCCGTCACAATCGCTCAGATGTCCTGGGAACGTTTTGCATACACAGTCAGGAATTTCATCCAGCGTGCAGGGGCAGCAGCATTTGTGATGGGGTTCTACAATTTTTGAAGAGAGCACCAGCGGATCTACCGTTTCCAGAACGGCAATAGGCAAATTCGTAGATGCAGAGCAGGATCCTTTGCCTGGCACGGCACAAAAACCTGAACAATCTCCTGTACTTTTGAATACGTTTACATTTCCTTCACTTCCGAAAAGAACGACTTTCTTTTCTACAACTGCCACGCCGCAAATTTCACGGATATTCCCCGGAGACACGCACGCTTCGCAAAGAATTTTGGAATAAATACGGATATCCAATTGATAGAAACCGCGATTGAACGGCATGGTGTTGATGTCAATATACGACCATTGTACCTTTGCGCTTTTTACGCGTACCGCGCAAGTCCTGTCCAGGATATCCTGACCGTCCTCCGTCAGAAATACGCGGACATCTTCAAAACAGTCCTTATCACGACAGCTGTCCAGCACGCGGTATGTATCGATGCATACCGTATCGCGAGCAGTTGCCGAGCAGCTTCTGTTATCAGCCATAACTGTTATACCTCCTCGTGAGTTTGAAAACCAGCAATCGCTGTTCTTCTGTATCATCTTATGCGGAGATACAAAAAATGACAGAGCATTTTTGCTCTGTCATTTTTTCAGTTAAATGAATCTCAAAGGTACTTCTTAACGATATCGGAAGCCTCTTCCGTAGGAATAGAGGAGGTAATCACGCAGTTTACATCCAGCTTATTAACAAGCGTTTCTGTCTTCGTAAGAAATGCATCAAAAGCAACAGCATCGTTGTTGCCGATCTTAAGAGCAGAATCAATAAACAAATCGGTCACGTCATGATTGCTGGCAAGAATGCCGGCGATAAAGCCGTAGAGCGATTCAAAATCAGTTACAGAGTACATATCCGTATCTATCAGTCGGCACTGATAGTTAATATCGTATGTAAGTTTGTTGCCTTTCTCGATGCACACAACAGAACCTTCACTTTTGTGAAGCGCGGTGTTGACCATCTCGATCAGCGTTTTTGTTTTTCCGGTTCCTTTTACTCCAATGATAAGTTTCAGCATGATTAGATCCTCCTGACGGAATTTTTAGTTGGCACAATGGAGTGGTTTTTGCTTTGTGACTATAGTATACATGATTTTTACCAGAATTTCAAGTACTTTTGCACAAATTTTTTTGATTTTTTTGAGTTTTTTTATCAGTCCTGCATACGAGCATCCAAAGAAGCTCTTTTTTCTTCATAGCCGGGTTTTCCGAGAAGTGCAAACATATTTACCTTGTACGCTTCCACGCCAGGCTGGTTGAATGGATTGACGCCCATGAGGTAGCCGGATACAGCACAGGCAAGTTCAAAGAAGTATACCATATAGCCAAACGTGTGGGCGCTGCGGTCATCTGCTTCCAGAACAACGTTGGGCACACCGCCGTCGGTATGGGCAAACAGGGTGCCGAGCATGGCTGTACGATTAACATCATGGATTTCCTTTCCGGAAAGGAAATTGAGTCCGTCAATGTTTTCGGGATCGTAAGGGATTTTCACAGAATCAGGGGAAGATTTAAAGTCGATCACCGTCTCAAATATGTTGCGGAGTCCCTCTTGGATATACTGACCGAGAGAATGCAGGTCGGTGGAAAAAATGACAGATGCCGGGAACAGGCCCTTATTATCTTTTCCTTCACTCTCGCCGTACAGCTGCTTCCACCATTCGCAGAACATCTGCGCCGAAGGTTCATAAGCAGCAAGAATTTCCGTTACCTTCCCCTTGCGGTACAGAATGTTTCGGATAGCTGCGTAACGGAGGCACTCGTTCTTTTCCGGATCGGACTCACTGTAGCGTGCACGTGCATCGGCAGCCCCCTGCATCATAGCGTCAATATCGATGCCGGCGCAAGCGATCGGCAGAAGACCGACAGCAGTAAGTACGGAATAGCGTCCGCCAACGTCATCCGGAACAACGAACGTCTCATATCCTACTTCATCCGCAAATTTTTTCAGCGTGCCGCGTGCGCGGTCAGTCGTGGCAAAAATACGTTCACGGGCACCATCTTTTCCGTATTTCTTTTCCAGAAGATCCCGGAAAATGCGGAATGTCACAGCCGGTTCGGTAGTCGTTCCGGATTTGGAGATGATATTTACACAAACATCCTTTCCCTCGCAGATCTGCAGCAGATCGTTCAGTGCGGACGGGCTGATGCTGTTGCCGGCAAAATAGATGGCAGGCGTATCCTTGGCAAGCGCATTGTAAAGCGGGGATTTTACAAACTCGATGGCGGCACGGGCACCCAGGTAGGAGCCGCCGATGCCGATAACAACCAGCACATCACACATTTTCTGAATACGTGCGGCGGCAGCCTTGATACGGGCAAACTCGTCTTTATCATAATTAACAGGCAGATCCAGCCAGCCAAGATAGTCAGCTCCGGCACCTGTGCGGTTTACAACAGTGTCAAATGCTGCGCGTGTCTGCGGCGCGAGTGTGGCAATCTCTTCCGCACCGACAAATCCTTTCAGGAATTTTTCGTTCAAATTCAGAGACATAACATATCCTCCGTATATATTCCGGTAAATTTCACGGGAATATTATACTGCATTTACAAAGAGATTACAAGGCTTTCCGGAAAACTTTTTTATCGCAGCAGCATGAGTTGTGCCATTCTTCCCAAAAGCCGCCAAAAACTGATTTTTTCCACACTGTCCGAGGCAATGATTCTGCTTTCACCGATGATTTCATCACCGTTTCGGTAGATTACATGCCCCACCGTATCGCCTGCCTGCACAGGTGCCGGTATTTCACCAGGAAGCACCACTTCTGTAGTCACATTTTTTTCGCTTCCCTTTTTCATTAAACTGGCAAACGGCTCGTACTCCACCGCGCAATACTCATTGATTCCGCCGAGTACGCGCACAGTACCTGCTGAAGCAGATGGATTGCGGTAAATGGCGAAATTGGCAAATCCCCAGTCAAGCAGTTTCTTTGCCATCTCATTCCGGATATCGCGAGTAGGGGATCCCATGATTACGGCGATCAGATGCAGGTCATCCCGTTTTGCCGTGGCACTTATACAAAATTTAGCTTTTGATGTGGAACCGGTTTTAAGTCCGGTTGCCCCGCTGTAAAAGCGGATCAAGCGGTTCGTATTGGATAGTCCGAAAGCACCTCCGCGGATTGTGTCCATCCAGATCGTCGTATAGTTCAATATAGTCTCGTGTTTTAACAGTTCCCGGGACATAATGGCAATATCTTCCGCACTGATCCGGTGATTCACCGTGTCATCATCCAGTCCGGTTACGTTTTCAAAATTTGTATGCTCCATCCCCAGCGCGGCTGCCCGTTCGTTCATCATTTTCACAAACGCTTCTTCGCTTCCTGCTGTGGCTTCTGCAACTGCAACAGCAGCATCATTTGCAGAGGATACAACAATGCTCTTCAGCATGTCGTCCAGTGTCATCTGTTCCCCGGGTTCCAGATACACCTGGGAGCCGCCCATGGAAGCTGCGTATTCACTGACAGAAATCATATCCGTTAGTGCAAGCCTTCCCGCGTCTACCGCTTCCATAATCAGAAGAAGCGTCATTACTTTTGTAACCGAAGCGGGCGGCAAAGATTCGTCAGCATTTTTTGCATACAGGATCTGCCCGGTTTCCGCATCCATCAGCACCGCTGACAAGGCATCCACATCAAAAGGCGCATTTTCCGTACTGTCGTATGACTCCGCCCCCACCGGTACCGCTCTACAGACAGTCAGCAATACGAGAAAACACAATAACAGTTTTACCAAAAATCTTGTGTACATAATTACCTCTCCGTTTGTCCGAGATGATATTTCATATATACGCGGCAGCAAAGCAGACTATGACCGTGGATAAATCTTGCTCTCCTTATGTAATTTGCTTGTTTTTTTTCAAAAAGTGTGGTATAATGGTGGACAAAGTGAAGAACAGCGAAGTATTTCTTTTGCAGGAGATTTATAATGAATACAATCCGTATTGACAAAAAGCAAGTACGAATGATCGCGCACCGCGGACTGAGCGGTATTGAGCGTGAAAACACCTATCCTGCTTTTGTTGCAGCAGGTAATCGATCCTATTTCGGCATAGAGACAGACGTCCACGTCACCAAAGACGGAAAGTTTGTCATTCTCCACGATGAAACAACCGAACGGGTGAGCCTTGGCAACGTAAATATCAATGTGGAAGAAAGCGACTACGCCGCTGTTTCGGATGTAGTGCTTCCGGATCGGGACGGCATCTTCGGACGGCAGGATATCCGGATTCCGCTGCTTGCCGATTACATAAGAATCTGCAAAAAATACGGAAAGATCTGCGTTCTTGAGGTAAAAAACAGATTGTCCGAAGCGGACCTTTCAAGAATGGTTAAGGAAATCTCAGATGAGAGATATCTGGACGCGGTGATATTCATTTCTTTTGAGCTTAATAACTGTACCGACCTGCGAAAACTTGCGCCCAATAACCGGATTCAATGGCTGATCGGCAACCAGGCCGTGACGGAGGAAATAATCAGAACACTGGTTGAAAACAGTTTGGATCTTGACATCCATTACAAGGCATTAACGCCGGAAACGGTAGCACTTCTCCATGCCAAAGGAATAGCCGTAAACTGCTGGACTTGCGATGACAAGGAGACGGCAGAGCATCTGGCGGCAATGGGGGTTGATTTCATCACCACGAACATTCTTGAATGACTTCACAAAGAACCACACATTACAAAATCGGCGGGGTTATATGACAGACATGCATTCCCTGAATACACGGTACAATGAACTGAAGCGCGCACTTTTTGACAAATACTACGAACATCTGAACGATATGCAAAGACAGGCGGTTTATACGGTAAACGGTCCTCTTCTGATTCTTGCAGGCGCGGGTAGCGGCAAAACCACCGTTCTTGTCAACCGAATTGCGTATATTATCCGCTATGGAAATGCCGTGCTGTCTCCTTACGTCCCGGAAGACGTGACAGAACAGACACTGACGGATATGGAGCAAGCTATGACGCTTCCGCGGGAGGAGTTGGCGGAATATCTAACGCGCTTTGCCATAATGCCGCCGCCGGCCTGGTCCATGCTGGCAATCACGTTCACCAACAAGGCTGCCAACGAAATCAAAAGCAGACTTGCCGCGACGTTCGGCGAAACCAGCACGGAAGCGTCCGAAATCTGGGCAGGAACGTTCCACTCCATCTGCATGCGTCTGCTTCGACGCTGGGGGGCAGAGGTCGGCTATCAGCAAGGCTTCGGCGTATGCGATACGGATGATGCAAAGAAGCTGATCTCAGCATGCATGAAGCAGTTGAATATTGATGAAAAACAACTGCCTGTCAAAAATGTAATGAACATTATCAGCCGGGCAAAGGACCGTCTTCTTACCCCGACAGATTTCGCGGCAGAAGCAGGAACAGATTTCAAACTGCAGCAGGCGTCAAAGATTTATGCGCTGTATCAGGAGCGGCTGAAATCCTCCAATTTGCTGGACTTCGATGATATTATCATGCAAACGGTCCGTCTTCTTACCGAATGTGCGGAAGCGCGGGAGAACATCCAGAACAAATTCCGCTACGTGTGCGTGGACGAGTATCAGGATACGAACAAAGCACAGTTAACGCTGACACTTCTGCTCAGCGGTAAATACAACAATATTATGGTCGTTGGTGACGACGACCAGAGTATCTACAAATTCCGCGGTGCAACCATCGAAAATATTCTGAATTTCGAAGCAACATGTAAAGGTGCTGCAGTAGTAAAACTGGAGCAGAATTACCGCTCGACGAAAACAATTCTGGATGCCGCAAACGGCGTTATTGCCAGAAATACTACGCGTCATAACAAAAAACTTTGGACCAGCGGTGATCCCGGTGAAAAAATTACCCTGAGAAAACTGGGAAATCAGAACGACGAAGCGCGGTTCATCTGCGACCAGGTACATCTGGGTGTCATGAAAAAAGAGGCAGCCTTCCGGGATTTTGCGGTTTTATACCGCACCAATGCACAGTCCCGCAGTTTAGAGCAGGCTTTTGCCAAAAGCGGTGTTCCCTACCGGATGCTGGGCGGAGTCCGATTCTACGATCGTCTGGAAATACGCGATATACTTGCTTATCTCTGTGTTATCAACAATCCACTGGACGATCTGCGGCTGAAACGAATTATCAATGTTCCCAAACGCGGCATCGGAGATAAATCCGTTCTTACCGCCGAGGCGATGGCTGTGGCAAGCGGATATCCGCTTCTCGAATTCATCCGGCATGCGCAGGACTATAAAGCAATTCCTGCCGCTGCAGCAAAAAGCATGGAGGAGTTTGCACGTCTGATCGAAGATCTCCGGATGCAGGCGGCGGAAAAATCCGTTTCCGATCTGATCCGCACGGTAGTTGAAATCACCGGCTATGGCAATATGCTTGCTGCCGCCGGAGAAGAAGAGGCAGACCGCCTCGATAACATCGGTGAGTTGATCTCTGCAGCAGCGCAGTACGAATCCACTGCGGAAACACCGTCTCTGTCCGAATTTCTGGAAGATGTCGCACTCGTTTCCGATGTAGATAAATACGACGAGAGTGCCGATGCAGTTGTTCTCATGACAATCCACAGTGCGAAGGGACTTGAATTCCCTATCGTATTCCTGCCCGGCATGGAGGAAGGCCTCTTCCCCGGTCACCAGTCCATCATGAATCCGGATGAAATTGAAGAAGAACGCCGCCTGGCTTACGTGGCTATTACACGCGCCAAAAGAAAACTGTACATCACACATGTGCATGACCGTATGCTGAACGGGTCCACTCAGTTTAACCAGCTTTCTCGCTTTGTAAGCGAAATTCCCGAAGAACTGATTGAAGGAATAGAGACGCATACACCGCAGCAAAAGCAATATTCGTTCGGTGCCGGCACTGCAGTGGCTTCTTCCCGTTTCTCTTACGGAGGCAGCAGCTTTGGGAAATCTGCTTTCACCAATCAGCCTCGCCCCGGTACGTCCCGTTCCGGTTCGGCAAAATCCACACCTGCCCCGGTATTCGCCGCCGGTGAACGTGTTCGTCATAACACGTTCGGCGTCGGAACCATCCTTTCCGTGCGTGCCATGGGTTCGGACACACTGTACGAAATCGCATTTGATAACGCAGGAACGAAGAAACTGATGGCGACGTATGCAAAACTCGCGAAATCTGCAGAATAATTTTAGGAATCTTATAAAATCATTTGACAATTTGCGCCCTTTGCGGTACAATATCTACATATCTAAAATTTATCTTGGAGAATCAACATGAAGAACGACAAAAAAATGGTTGAGCAGATCACGTCTATGGACGTTGACTTTGCTCAATGGTATACTGACATCTGCAAAAAAGCGGATCTGATCGATTATTCCAGCGTGAAAGGATGCATGATTATCCGCCCCTACGGCTACGCCATCTGGGAAAACATTCAGAAGATCCTCGACACTCGGTTCAAAGAACTGGGACATGAGAACGTATACATGCCTATGTTCATTCCGGAATCTCTTCTGCAGAAGGAAAAGGATCACGTTGCCGGCTTTGCACCCGAAGTTGCCTGGGTCACCCACGGCGGCAGCGAAAAGCTGACGGAGCGTATGTGTGTACGTCCTACGTCCGAAACGCTGTTTTGTGAGCATTATGCAAACATCATCCGCTCCTACCGCGATCTTCCGAAACTGTACAATCAGTGGTGCTCCGTCGTCCGTTGGGAAAAGACTACCCGTCCTTTCCTCCGTTCCCGTGAATTCCTCTGGCAGGAAGGACACACTATGCACGCTACCGCAGAAGAAGCAATTGCAGAAACGGTACAGATGCTGAACGTGTATGCCGATTTCCATGAGCAGGATCTGGCAATCCCCGTAATCAAGGGCGCAAAGACGCCCAGTGATAAATTTGCCGGCGCCGAAGACACCTATGCCATTGAAGCTCTGATGCACGACGGTAAGGCACTGCAGGCAGGTACGTCTCACTATTTCGGAGACGGCTTTGCCAGAGCGTTTGATATCACCTTTGCTGACAAGGAAAACAAACTGGTACATCCTTTCCAGACTTCCTGGGGCGTTACCACCCGTATGATCGGCGGTATCATCATGACCCATGGTGACGATAACGGTCTGGTTCTTCCCCCGGCAGTAGCCCCGATTCAGGTTGTGGTTATCCCCGTTGCTGCCCATAAACCGGGCGTTACCGAAGCTGCTGCCGATATCACCGCACGGCTGAAAGGCAATTTCCGCGTGAAGCTGGATGACAGCGACAACTCCCCCGGCTGGAAATACGCAGAATATGAAATGAAAGGTGTTCCGCTCCGTATTGAGATCGGTCCGCGCGACCTGGAAGCCGGCCAGTGCGTGATTGTTACCAGACACGACCGTGAAAAGACGATTGTTCCGCTCACCGAGCTGGAAGCTGCCGTGGCAGAACGACTCCAGGCTGTCCGTGACGGTATGTATGAGAAAGCACTTGCGAACAAAAACGCACGTACTTACGACTGCAAAACCATGGACGAGATCAAAGAAAAACTGGCCGCTAACGGTGACGGCTTCGTTCGTGCCATGTGGTGCGGCGATCCGGCGTGCGAGGATACCGTAAAGGACGAAACGGGCGTAGGTTCCCGCTGCATCCCGTTGGAGCAGGAATCCATCGGTGATGTGTGCGTATGCTGCGGACGTCCGGCCAAGCACCTTGTAGTCTGGGGCAAGGCGTACTGATAATTTGTAAAAATAAAACGAGTTCATGAAAGAGTTTTCAGTATCACTAAAAGAGAAATTCCGACGGATCGACTATGTCATTCTTCTTTCCGTGCTCGGCATGGCTTTCCTTAGTATACTCACTCTTTCCGGCGTTGCAGGCGACAGCGCAGGCGGACCGAGAAGAGTGGTGATACAGGTTGCCGCTATGCTTCTCGGTCTGTTTTGCGCTCTGGTCATCTCCATGCTTGACTATGATGAACTGCTTCGTCGGTTCAGTGTACCGCTGTTCATTGCTTCCGTTGTAGGCATGATCCTGACACTGCTCATCGGTACAGGGCCGGAAGGAAGCACGAACAGGTGCTGGATCGAGATTCCCGGGCTTATCAGCATCCAGACGTCGGAATTTGTAAAGATCCTGTTCGTGCTTACGTTCTCCAAACACATCGATAAGGTGAAAGAAAAGATCAATCATCCGCTTTCCGTCCTTGGGCTGTGTCTGCACGGAGGGATTATCACGCTGTTCGTCCTTGCTACGGGCGATCTGGGCTCTGCCCTCGTCTTTGCCGCTATCATGGCATTGATGCTGTTTACGGGCGGATTGTCACTTTGGTACTTTGGTGCCGCTTTTGCCATCGTTCTGATTCTGTTTCCCTATGTATGGCCGCGTCTGGCAGATTATCAGCAGCAGCGAATCCTCGTAGGCTTTGATCCGATGCTGGATCCGGAAGTGTATGGCTATCAGCCGCTGAGAAGTCTTGCGACTATTGCAGCGGGCGGATTCCGCGGTGCCGGCTACAGCGGCGGCGCGTATTATACAACGATTCCAAAGTATTACACTGATTTCATCTTTGCAGTTGTAGCGGAAAAATTCGGTTTCTTCGGCGTGTTCACGTACATTTCTCTTATGGCTGTTTTCATCTGCCGCCTGATATATCTGGCGCGCCGCGCACGAAAAGACTGCGGTGCCAATATCTGCATGGGAATTGGTGCCATATTTATTGCGCAAACGCTGGAGAACATTGGGATGTGTCTTGGCATGCTTCCTGTAATCGGGATCACACTTCCCTTCCTCAGCTACGGCGGCTCGTCCAT
>JAZQDY010000220.1:0-10992 GCA_045547015.1 Eubacteriales bacterium
CGGCGGTAAATGACGGGCCGGGGTAAACCGACCACCGACCCGGAAACGCCGAACCAGTACTCCCGGGTTTGTCTCACCGACACGGTGAAATCCGGCAAAACACTATATATAAAAAATGTAGCGTTTTGCAGGACCGCACCGTTTTCGGCAATAAAAGACACAACGCTCACAAGAAAGCCTGCTGGCCCCCTCTCAGAGAAAATTGCGTCTAAAATGACGGCGGATCCTCAGATCCTCCGCCATTTATGTGCAATTATCATATCATATACCCCGAAAAATGTCAAGCGGCACATATTGTGGCGGAAAAGCCAACGGACACAAGGGAAAACCGGATGGTGGCCCGGTAGGAAGAAACCGTCATTTTTCACAGTTGCCGCCGTCTCTTTTGGTGTATTTTTCCTATGCGCAAAAGGTAAATCATTTTTACAGTTCAAAATATCCCATTTCCCGCAAGCCCCGGTTTTCCTTGCTTTTTTCGATATTTTGCACACCGTTTTCTCCGCGGCACAGCAAACAGTAAATTTCATTTACTACACTTTTTATACCTTTACGGCATCCGGGGCGCAGGGTTTACGGATCACCGGCAAAGCAATTTTAGCAAATTGCACAAAAATCAACGCGTTTTTTCTACATATGTGCAATTTTCACAAAAATCAAAAAATCGGTCGATTTTCCGCCCTGTTTCTCCCATAATTTGTAAGTTATGGGTGCTATTCCTGTATTTGTCATAATTCTGCGACTTGTCCGGCGGCGGGAACGACAGTACGCCGCATCGGCGGTTCCGTCCATTCGACATCTTTCCCTGTTGACAAACAGGCACAAAAGCACTATAATATCTCTATACTCAAAGCAAAGGATTGGATAAATTATGTACTCTATCGGTATTGATCTGGGCGGCACCAACATCGCCGTGGGCATCGTTAATAAATCGTACGCAATCGTGAAGAAAGAAAGCATTCCTACCGGCGCGCACCGCACGCCGGACGAGATCACGGCGGATATGGCATCCCTGTGCAAGAAGCTGATGGCGGACGCCGGCATTACGAAAGAACAGGTGGATTTCGTGGGCATTGCCGCCCCGGGATCGGTGAACCCGGAGACGGGCATGCTGGATTACGCCAACAATCTGCCCTTCTACCGCTATCCCATGTGCGAGATGCTCTCTGCCCGTCTTGACGGGATGCGGGTACTGATCGAAAACGACGCCAACGCCGCCGCCAAAGCGGAAGCCATGGCCGGTGCGGCCAAGGATGCGCGCTATTCCGTCATGGTAACGCTGGGCACCGGCGTGGGCGGCGGTGTAGTAATGGACGGCAAGGTGTTCAGCGGATTCAACTACGCGGGGGCTGAACTCGGCCATGTGGTCATTGAGAAAGACGGCTATCCCTGCACCTGCGGCCGACGCGGCTGTTGGGAGGCGTACAGCTCCGCCACGGCACTGATCCGCATGACGAAGGAAAAACTCGCTGAATGCCGGGAGACGGGCCGCAAAACGGCGATGGAAGACATGATCGGCGGTGATCTCTCCCGGGTTTCCGGTAAGACCGCTTTTGCCGCCGCCCGTGCCGGTGACGACGCCGGACGGGAGGTCGTGGACAAGTACATCGACTACCTGTCCTGCGGCATCACCAACATGATCAACATTTTTCAGCCGGACGTGCTTTCCATCGGCGGCGGCATCTGCCACGAGGGAGATTATCTGCTGAAGCCGCTGAACGAGCGCGTGTTTAAGGAAGTATACACCAAGGACCGGGAACCGAAGACCCATCTTTGTGCCGCCGTGCTGGGCAACGATGCCGGTATTTTAGGTGCGGCGTCGCTGGGGCGGTAAACGTACCGATTTACAAAAAGGACTGCTGATTTCAGCAGCCCTTTTTTGTTTTCAACACCCGAAACGCCGTCAGATCAAAATCGGGGCACCGTCGCAGACCGTTTCCGTATCGGGGAGGCCGTTCTGCACGCAGAGCGTCCGGCGTGACACCCCGTACCGCTTGGCGATCTCCCACAGCGTCTCTCCCGGATCGGGATAACAGATGCGGATACAGCCGTCATCCTTTGCCGGTACGGCGGCTTTGTTCAGCACGGCGGCATCCACGAAGCGGATCCGGGATTTGCCCAACGCACACAGGCTGACGGAAAGTTCCAGCCGTACGGACAGCTTATCACCCTCCGGACGGGCGGAGGCGTCCACCGTTCCCACGTGGCACCGCCAGAGCAGATCTGCCGCTTCCGCCGCCGATTCGCACTCATAGCGGAAGGGAAGCGTAAACTCCTCGGAGATCACGTCGCCGTCCGAAAGGAGAAGAACGGTTACTGCGCACGAGCCGCTGACGGCGAGCCGGCCGTTCTGCACCTCCACACGCTCCGGCGTGCATACGGCGCGGGTATCCAAAACGGTCTCGCCGGAGGCGGCTTTGCTCTGTCTGCCGCCCTCACCGGTAACGGTCAGCGCACCCTGCCCGCATCGCAGAAGCCGGAGGCTGTCTGCCTCCTCCCATTCCACGGCGGCGGCACAGTCAGTAGAAAACAGATCGGCCGTATAGGAGCGGACGCAGGCACGGGCACTTTCCGCTTCCAGATCGTATTCAATCTCCCACGTGCTCCCATCCTCGCCCGGCGTAACGCTTACCGATGCCGCCCGGCCGAAGGCACGGGCACCGTCCCCGGCTTCCGCATCGGGCACCGTAACCGTCTCGGAAAAGGGGATCTTCGCCGACTGGCAGGTATACGTTCCCTCCGGCGTCAGAAAGATGGCGGTAACGATCACGTCGCCACGTGCGGTGACTGCGCCGGCACCGGCCACGGCCTCCTCCACACGGACGGCACCGCTGCAGCGGATCACCTTACCCCGGGCGGGCAGGGTGCCGGACACGGCGGCGGTCAGCTCGCCCCGGGAAAGAAGCGTATCGTGGGCCGTTTCCGTCAGCCGTTCGATGGCGATCTCATCCGCCGGGGTCAGCCGTCCGCCGCCGGCTACGGAAAGCCGCTCCGTTACCGTTCGGGGCAAGAGCACGGCGATCTTCGTTTTCATGCGGCAGCGAAGCGTCAGCCGGCGGGGTGCGGTGACACGGCAGGTGACGTTTTCCACCGCTGTATCCATAGCCGCGGCGGCGGCATCTACGGCGGCGTCCTCCGGCAGAGCGGTGCTGGCGGTATACTCCTCCGTCAGCGGGGCGGAGAACAGCTCGCCGCCCTCCCCGATATAGAGCACGGAATAGGCCACGGTGCCGCCGAATTCCAACGCGCTGCCGCTGAGGAAACGGTTGTCCGGCAGGACGGACGCCTCCACATGGATCACCCGTCGGATGGCGGGCATGTAGTCCGGCAGGGTAAAATCCGATCCCACCTCGTGGGATACCGTGGTCAGGTGCCGGGCGGCACTCAAGGTGGTTTCCTCCCGCAGAGATTTGTTTTGTTCCATATCCATCATTGATCCTTTCTTGTCCGATTTGATTTCAGTAAAAGATATGATGGAATCGCCGGGAGTATGACAACGTATGCACCGTGCAAAAAACAAAAGGGACTATGGATTTGCATCCATAGTCCCTTCGTTCGTTTAACTATTCAGAACAGTTATACGAGGGTTTGCAATTACTGCATGTCGATCGTAACCTTCATGGTTCTCTTAGTGCTGGAGCCAGTGCCAGAAATCCAAACGATGAGATCTTCAACTGCAGTTACGTTCTCGAAGGTGAGAGTCAGAGTGTTTACTCTACCGGCATCCTTACTAAGAACCAAGAGGTTGGCGCCATTGTTCATCAGGTTGTGAGAAGCGTAAGGAACAACGGTGGTGCCGTCAGCCTTCGTTACAACAATACCTGCGGGCATTTCCGTACCAGCCTTAACCTCAGCCTTACTGTAGCCTGCAACGTTGGAGTGCCATCCGGTAGGAATGATATTAACGTTCAGCGTAAGGGTAGTACCCTTGAGGATCCAGGTTACTTCCGGAGCATTCTTCATGCCGGAGTAATTAGCGTTGGTGTAATCGGTAGCAGCTGCAGCAGTTGCCCACTCAGGATCGCTTACGGGCAGGCCGGACAGAGTACCAGTAGAGTAGCCACCGAGGGCAGGTGTGATCGTGTCTGCAACACCGTCAGAGGTAACAGCCTTAGCGGTTTCCAGCTTAGCACCGTCCACGAATACAACGATGTTCTTCGCATCATCGTATACGGGGTACAGTACTACGTCTGCCATGATGCCGAATGCATTGGTCAGAGCGGTGTTGAACTTAGCAGCGTCAGCGTAGTCAGCGCCGGCAACCTTTGCGTACTTCTGGTTAGCAATACCGATGAAGGTGATCTTCTTGTAGTCGATGTAGTCAACGGTATCCCAGTAGGTGTATGCAAGAGTCTCTTCAACTGCATTGCGGGCTGCGGTAACAGCTGCTGCAGCGTCGAAGGCAGGCATGGTCAGGGTTACGGTGGTAGCAACATCCTTGTAAACCTTAGCGGTTACGTAGTGTGCCTTAACGTCTGCAATGGTCTTGGGAGCGGCTGCGTTCTTCTCGTACAGGATGTCGTCGATTACAACGTAGATCGCGCCGTCCTTGTTAGCCTCTACAGCGGTCTTTACGCGTGCTGCAGCTGCGGGAGAAGTGATGTCGTACTTAACGAACGTGGGCTCGTTGGTCAGCATATCCATCATGTAGTGGCCGTAGAAGTAGCCGTTGCCATCCCACATGTAGTCCTGATCATAGAAGCCAACCAGCTCTTTGTAGTACATCAACTTGATGTTGCCTTCGTAGAAGATTGCATCCTTCAGTGCATCCAGTTCTGCGGAAGTACCGGAGATCACGAAGTCGTGCGTATCCTTTGCCATCTGGTAGGTGTCAACACCGGCCAGAGTTACAGCTGCCATCTTGCCGCTGCGGGTGTATACCTTCAGTACCTTGCCGTTTGCATCGGTCTCACGGATTACCCAGTAGTCGTTTGCAGTTGCTTCAGCCACTACCTTAGCGGTACCGCTGGTGGTGTTGTGGATGTAGCCGTCTGCTACTACGATCGTCTGGTTCAGCGTGGGAACTGCATCGTCCAGGTTGTATACGTTACCGTTGTTGTATACTACGCGGTAGATCTGACCTGCCTGTACGGGCAGCAGAGTCTCCAGGTTCGGGGTCGTGCCGCCGAAGAAGCTGCTGAAGTAGTAGTCTCTCCAGTCGAAGCCGCCTACGTTCCAGCCCTTGAACTCGTTGATCTTGATGATCTCGTAGGAGTTCGTTGCGGTGGACCATGCGTATGCCTCGATGCCTTCCTCGGAAATGTTGGTGAAGTAGTCGATTACTACTACGTCATCGTTTGCGTTTACAGCATAGGTATCATCGATGTATACCAGCTTGCCGTTTACTACTACGTACTCGATGTACTGCTCGTTGCGTGCCTCAAGCATCAGAGCGATCAGTGCGTCGTTGTATGCTACGTAGTTTGCACGGGTCAGGTCAGTCTGGAACTCTACGATAGGAGCGCCCAGCATATCCTTGTAACCCAGGGTCAGGGTCTTGATCTTGTCTACGCCGTCGTTGATGTAGATCAGGTTGTTGGTCTGATGGAAGCCAAGAACGTAACCTCTTGCTACGTAGCTGGTCTTGCCGTCAGCTGCGTTTACTGCACCCTTCTGGCCGATTACTTCCAGAACGTCGATCTCGTAGTTTACGGTATCAACGTAGTACAGAACGTAGTAGGTCTTGCTTGCTGCGAACTCAGACTGTGCAACGCCAGTGAAGCGGTAGTCCGTGTTTGCGTTTACAGCACTGCTGTCCTTGTTGGTCTTGAACGTACCGGCAACGGTAGCCAGCGTGTTCAGGTTGGTTGCTGCGGGGATGGTGTTGTAGTTGAAGTTCGGGTTGTATGCACCGGTCTTCAGCGTGAAGGACTTCAGGTCGCTGGACATGGTGATGGTACCGAACTGATAGTTTCTCAGGTTAACGCGATCGTATACGCCGTTGCCGTCTACGTCGAAGGCTTCTGCCTTAGCGTATGCGGAATCGAATGCGCCGGTAGTCAGCGTGTACTGACCGCCGCCCAGCGTCAGGTCTGCTACGATCTTACCCTTGAGGGTATCATCCAGAGTACCGAACTCAACGATACCGTGAGCGGTTACCTGTGCTGCGTACATGGTCTTGAAGAAGTCGCTGTAGTATGCTACCAGAGTCAGGTTAGCGATCTCGTAGATGTAGCCCTTCTCGTCCATGTAGTACTTGGTGCCCATGGTGCCCAGTTCCTGAGCGGAACCGATGGAAGCGTATACCTTGGACTCATACAGGTCTGCTGCGTGGTTGGTGCCCTGCTGATTGTTCAGCGTGGTCCACTTGGATACCATGTAGGTCTTTACGCCATCCAGCGTGATCTGGCCGGAGCCGAGAGCGATCTGGTTGTCACCTGCATAGTTCTTGTACTCTACCTTCAGGCTCTCAGAGGAGAGGATGTTGGCAAAGTTGTTCATGTGGGTTACCTTGAATGCTTCGCCTACTGCTGCATTTGCATCTGCAATGCCCAGAGCCTTTGCATCTACGTGGTACTTCGTGCCGCTGGGAGCGCCTTCTGCGTCAGCTACTGCGAACTGTACGAAGCCAGTGCGTGCTACCAGTGCGTTCTCCTCGTTCAGCTGTACGTCGTTGCTGGCAGTGATGATTACTACATCTTCTGCTACACCGAAGATCTCCTCGGCAACAGTCTCACCCTCGATCTCTACGAACAGTGCGTTGTAGAGGATCTGAGCTACCTGTGCACGGGTCAGCTGATCCATGTGGCTTACGCTCTCAAGACCTGCGGTCAGACCCCAGTCGCCTGCGGTCTTTACGTAGGACCAAGGATAGCCTGCGGTACCGTAGGTGGTACCCAGTGCGCGTACTACCATTACCAGTGCGTCACGGTAGGTGATGCCGTCGTTCGGACCGAACTTGCCATCGCCGTAACCGGTAATGATGCCCTGCTGTGCAGCGAAAGATACTGCACCTACGACGTACTTCATATCCTTATCCAGGAATTCGTTTACGTCTGCAAAGCCGGAATCGTTCTCCGTCGTTGCCCAGTATGCATCATCCAGCTTGCCGGTGATGAAACGGGATACGAACAGAGCCATCTGCCAACGGGTAAGCTTCTCGCTGGCATCCACACCGCCCTTATACAGGCCGATGAGGCTCAGGAAGTCAAGCGCTTCCTGATGAGCGTCCTCTGCCTTAGCATCTGCTGCGAATACAGCAGGCACTACGCTGAAGATCATCAGCATGGCCAGGACCAGAGAAAGAATCTTTTTCATCTTTTTCTGTGCTCCTTCTTAATATAAAAAAATTTTTTTATACGGGCAAATCCGCCAGGGATTTCCCCGCGTGTATATCATACCCTATCCTGCAATTTTTTGCAAGTACTTTTCTCTATCTGTAATATAAGTGAAATATTAAAGGGCGTTTAATATTTCAAACGCCCGGTTTTGGGGAAATAATTGACAATTTGAGCACGTTGTGGTATACTTTTCATAGAATATAGGAAGTTTGACCGGTGCCGCTGAACTTTCTTTCGACGGCGGCCGCCAACATTCGGCAAACGCCGAACATAAATCCGCGGAGGTGTGGAAAATTGAAAAAGATCATGCTGATCTTCGGCACGCGGCCGGAGGCGATCAAGATGTGCCCTTTGGTACAGGAGCTGAAAGCACGCAAGACACTGGAGACGGTGGTATGCGTCACGGGACAGCACCGGCAGATGCTGGATCAGGTGCTGGCGGCGTTCGGCGTGCAGCCGGACCACGATCTATCTATAATGAAGGAAAAGCAGACGCTGTTTGACGTGACGTCATCCATTCTGGAAAAGCTGAAGCCGGTGCTGGAGGCGGAAAAGCCGGACGTGGTGCTGGTACACGGCAACACGTCCACAACCTTTGCCTCAGCCCTTGCCTGCTTCTATCTTGGAATTCCGGTGGGACACGTGGAAGCCGGACTGCGGACGTACAATCTGTACTCCCCTTATCCGGAGGAGTTCAACCGGCAGGCGGTAAGCATCGTAGCCAAATACAATTTTGCTCCCACGGAGGCGGCGCGGGACAATCTTTTGCGGGAAGGCCGGGACGCGTCCTCCATTTACGTAACGGGCAACACGGCCATTGACGCACTCAAAACCACGGTGCGGGAGACTTACACCCATCCAGAGCTTGACTGGGCGGCGGACAGCCGGCTGATCATGATCACGGCACACCGGCGGGAGAATCTGGGTGAGCCCATGCATCAGATGTTCCGGGCCATACGGCGGATCGTGGACGAGCACCCGGACGTAAAGGCGATCTATCCCATTCACATGAATCCCGTGGTACGTGCAGCAGCGGCGGCAGAGCTTTCCGGCTGCGACCGGATCCGGATCATTGAGCCTTTGGAGGTGCTGGATTTCCACAACTTCCTCGCCCGCAGCTACATGGTGCTGACGGACAGCGGCGGAATCCAGGAGGAGGCACCGTCCCTCGGCAAGCCGGTGCTGGTCATGCGGGACACCACGGAGCGCCCGGAAGGCGTTGCCGCCGGCACTTTGAAGCTGGTGGGCACGTCGGAATCCGTGATCTACGAAAACTTCCGCACGCTGCTTAATGACAGATCAGTATACGACGCCATGAGCCGGGCATCCAACCCCTACGGCGACGGTTTTGCTTCTCTGCGGATTGCCGATATTCTGGAAAACGCGTAAAGCCGGCCGGCGTGCAAGTTTGCATGCCGATCCGGGCACACTGTACAGCGGATATATTATATAAAGGAGAAAAACATGTATTATCTCATATACGTTCTGCCGGCACTGATCCTCACCATGTGGGCGAGTGCACGGGTAAAATCCACCTACGCAAAATACGCAAAGCAGGCGGCGGCATCGGGGATGACGGCGGAAGCGGTGGTCCGGCGGATCCTGGCCGGGGCGGGGCTTTCCCACATCGGCATCGAGCGCGTGGCCGGCGAACTGACCGATCACTACGATCCCAAAGCCGGCGTGATCCGGCTGTCCGAAGGGGTAGCAAACAGCTCCTCCATCGCCGCCATCGGCGTGGCCGCCCACGAATGTGGGCACGCCATCCAGCACGCACAGGCGTACACGCCCATAAGGATCCGGCAGGCGATCATCCCGGCGACCAACATCGCCTCCCGGCTGGCGATCCCCATGGTGCTGATCGGCATTCTCCTGGGTGCGTACGCGGAGCAGATGATTTCCGTGGCGTATCTCGGCGTGATTCTGTTCGGCTTTTCCGTACTGTTCCAGCTGGTAACTCTGCCGGTGGAATTCAACGCCAGCAGTCGGGCACTGGTCATTCTTTCCGACACGGGCACGCTCACGTCCGGAGAGATCCCGGGGGCACGGAAGGTGCTGAACGCGGCGGCCATGACGTACGTGGCAGCTCTGGCCGTATCCGTCATGCAGCTATTGCGGCTTCTGTCCATCGTCAGCGGAAACCGGCGCCGGTAACAAAAAGGCATTCATGGAAAAACTCACACGGAAATACGGACTGTTTACCGCCGTCTGCATGGTGGTGGGTACGGTCATCGGCTCGGGCGTTTTCTTCAAGGCACAGGCCGTGCTGATCGCCACCGGCGGCAACATGCCCCTGGGGATCGCCGCCTGGATCATCACGGGCATGATCATGCTTTTCAGCGCCGCCCAATTTGCCGTAATGGCAACGAAGCACGAGCACGTCAGCGGCGTGGTGGACTATGCAGAAGCCACCTGCGGCAAAGGCTACGCCTACTTTCTTTCGTGGTTTTTGGCAAATGTGTATTATCCGGCTATGGGAGCCGTACTGGCATGGGTATCCGCACGGTATTTCGGCGTGCTTTTCGGCTGGGAGATGGCCGGGCCGCGGGTGATGGCCCTTTCCGGATTTCTTCTGATCGCGTCTTATACGGTCAACGCCCTCTCCCCGAAGCTGGCCGGTAAGATTCAGGTAAGTGCCACGGTGATCAAGCTGATCCCCATCGCACTCATGGCAGTGGCTGGCACCCTGGCAGGGCTTGCAAACGGCACTCTTACGCACAATTTCACCACCGTCGCCGCAGAAGCGGCAAGCGGCACGGGCGGCAGTCTGTTTGCCGCCATGGTTGCCACGGTTTTCGCCTACGACGGTTGGATCGTTGCCACCTCTATCAACGCGGAGCTGAAAGATCCCAAAAAGAATCTGCCCATCGCTTTGGTGGCCGGCTCTCTCATCGTAGTGGCGGCGTACGTTTTCTACTACATCGGCGTGGCCGGCGGTGCCGACAACGAAGTGCTTATGACGGAAGGGGCCCCTGTGGCTTTCCGGAACATTTTCGGTGCGGTGGGCGGTGCGTTTCTGAACGTATGCGTGGCTATCTCCTGTCTCGGCACGCTGAACGGACTGATGCTGGCGGCCACCCGGGGCATGTACGCCATGGCGGAACGGGGCGAGGGGCCCCGTCCGGAGATGTTCGTACAGATCGATCGGCACACCAACGCCGCCTCCAACTCCTCCATATGGGGACTTTTCGCCTGTGCGACCTGGCTTCTCTACTTTTACGGCGCCAATCTGTCCCCAGACGGTGGCTGGTTCGGGCCGTTCAATTTTGATTCTTCGGAATTACCCATCGTTACCGGCTACGCGCTCTACATCCCCATGTTTATCCTATGGATGGTGAAGGAAAAGGATCTGGGGATCGGCAAGCGGTTTATTCTGCCCATCCTTGCCACCCTTTCCTGCGGATTTATGGTATTTGCCGCCGTGTATGCACACGGCATCACCCCCTATCTTGCCGCCAAAGCGGAGGGCACGTTCTCCTTCCCGGTACTGTTCTATCTGATCCTGTTCGGGGTAATTATGGGAGTAGGGTTCCTTCTGCGAAAGAAACGGGAAAGCAAAACGGAAAAATAAACGAAATAAAAATCCACCCGCATAGCGGGTGGTATTTCAGTTTCGGGCATAGCCCTAATACTACAGGCTACGCACAAGTGCGTCTTTTATTGGCCTGTCAGCCATGCATTTGTTACGAAACCCCGCTCAAGCGGGACTAAAACC
>JAZQDY010000221.1:0-3624 GCA_045547015.1 Eubacteriales bacterium
CTGGGGAGCGTCAGCCGGCAGACCGATGTACTCATCCATGTGGAAGGCGTTGATGCGGTTCCACTCGATGTCAGTGTAAGTAAGGAGAGAAGCCAGCGTCTCGTTCTGGGACGGAGCGGCGGCAAAGATCATGTTGATCTCTTCCTTCTCCTTCAGCAGCTTTACGATGCAGTCGTGAATATCTGCTGCGGCACCCTGGCCCATCAGCGCACGGGTGTCATAAATTTTTACGGTGAGATTGTCTTTCTGAATCGTTTTCATTTGATTAGTCCTCCAGACCGAATTTAATAGGCAGCGGATTTACAGCATGGCAGGTTTCGATTACGCGGATAACCTCAGCGGCCATCTGGGGCGTAATGGAAAGAGCCTTGCCTTCTTTAATATGTGCACGCATCATCTCGTAGAACTCGTGAACAGCAGAGGTAAAGCCGTCGCCGACGACGGAGCCTTCCTCGGTGGTCCAGTTCAAAGGATCGTTGCCGCAGTAGATGGGATCGCCGTTCTCGTCAGCCAGTGCCTCACGGATAACGGGACGCTCGCAGAGCTCCTCGGGCTTGATGTACTTCAGTTCGTAGTTGTTGCCCTTAACAACCAGCACACCCTTGGAACCGCACACCTTGAAGGTGTAGGGGTTGGCACCGTCAGCGGAGTTAATTTCGATATCCATAACCGGCTTGCCGGGTGCGGTCAGAATGATCTTGCCGTAGTCGTCTGCGTCACCGCTGGTGAGAACGGTGTCAAGACGGCAGAAAGCAACGGTAGTCTTAGGATCCCAGTCGAGAAGGGAGAGAGCCTGACCGATGGGGTGCGGTCCGGAGTTGTACACACTGCCTGCGCAGCAGCACTGAAGCGTCTGCCAGTCCCAGCGGCGAGCAAAGCCGTTATAGTTCAGATCCACCTGGGTGATCTTGCCGAGGATACCGGACTTGATTACGTTTGCAACCTTCACAAAGTTAGGAGCAAAGAGAGACTGATGGAAGGCAGCAATTACCAGATTTCTCTTCTTGGCGGTGTGGATCAGATCCTGACACTCCATCCAGGAAGCACCGAAGGGCTTTTCGGACAGCACGTTGAAGCCGTGGAGCAGGCAATCCTTGGAGATGGCATAATGCATCTGGGAGTAGGATGCGTTTACAATCAGATCGATGTCCTTGCGGTTGAACAGTTCGCGGTAGTCGGCGTATACGTCGCAGCCGAATGCTGCGACAGCCTTTTCGCGGCGCTGCGGAATCTCGTCTACGATTGCCACAACGTTTACCGTGTTGTTTGCGGGAGAGAGGAAGTACTTGCCGTGAATATTACGGCCGCTTCTGCCCTGACCAATGATAGCAACATTAATTTTTTCCATTTTGTTTACTCCTTTTGTCCATATTGGATTTCGTTACCATTATACACCATCCTGCTTAGGTTTGCAAGGCTTTTGGGAAAATTTCACGGGGGAATTATACTTTTTTGCAGAGGTTTTGACGTGGGTAATTCTCTCAACGGTAGAGTTCATTCGCTGCGCATTACGGCAGGTGATCGGCGAACAAGAAAACAGCCGCCCATATGGGCGGCTGAAACGGTTTTACGCCAAACAAAAATGAATATGTTTCTTACAGAGTCTCATAAAGATAATCTCTTATAAGCACTGCATTTCGAAAAAAAATGTCCATCTGATCCGGATATGCGTCATAGATACACTGACTGTCTTGAGAATACTTGAACATTTTACTGCGGTATTGCAAGTAGAGGGATACATCATGGCCGTTGTGCCGTATATCCACTTCAACTGAAACGGCTGCATCCCCTTTATCCTTGCTCACAATGGTTGGAAGTTCATCCGGCAATGCCTTTCTCTTTTGCCATCCGTCAGTACATAAAAAGCCTTTGACATACTTTTGCACATCAATTTTCGCAACTTTTTGTATACCAATTCGCACGCGATTTTGTGCATCCTTCTCCACGGTAAAGCCCGCTGTTCCGTGTTTTTCATATTTTTCAAGCGGAAGCGTTTCCAAGCCGGCAACTGCATTCTTGAATTTTATTTCCGCTTCGGCAGCAATTCGGTTCCATTCTTCGCGTTCGGCATCGCTCTCTGGTGCCCAATGGATAACTTCTCTTTTGATTTTTCCCAAAGACTCTGCCAATTCCTGTACAGCCGCCAATTCTCGGAACCGCTTTTCACAGGTGATATACACTTCATATTGTTTATTCTTGTATGTTCGCCGGAGAACCACCGCATTAGACAGATAATTCATTAGATACAACCCTCTATTGTCTGCTTTCGCGTAACCGTAGGTCCCTTTTTCCGGCCTACTTCCATCCCAAGAAATCTCATCAAATGCCATAAGCATTCCATTTAAGTCCATCGCCTTAAGATTGTCAAAAAAGTCAATCAACTTCTCAAACTGTTCCCGGGGCAGCGATTCACTGGCATTCGGATTGTACCACTCCCAACTTGCATCCAGATTGGAAAGCAAATGCCACGGATGCTCTGGTCGGTTTTTCAATGTAACCGTATACATGTACTGTTCCAGTTTCAACTCATCATACAGTTCACCATACCGACACTTGTTGCTGTCTCTCATTCCGTCAACATGCAGACTGTCCACGAAAAACGAGTTTCTGTTGTGTACAACCCGCTTTGTAACTTTGGCATAAATGTCAGCAATTGTTAAATCCTTATCGCATTTCAGTTCCAATACTACATATTCTTTCATGTTTGCCTCCCCTCAAAAATCCCAGTGTTTTTCTCTTCCATTAAAAGTATACCACACTTGGCAAATCGTGTCAACAAAAACTGAAAGGCACCGCATCATATGATGCGGTACCTTTCCTTACTTATACAAACGGTGCCGGTTCCGTCCCCGTCAAAAATCGGTACGCGGCGCGGGCAGAAGCAGGTTGGTATGTTCCATGTACAAAGTACTTCACCTATGGTCCTCGTACTCCACACCCCACTCTTTCAGTTTCTGAAAAAATTCTTTCCGGGGAGCAATGTATACTCTATCCCCAGCCGTTGTATCTTGCGGATAGACATAAAAGCCCACGAAAATACAGGATAACGGATGAAACCAAAATGCATAAGATAAAATATCCATAAAACGCGGAAACTTTAACGGCTTTGTGGAAAAAATCATTCTTTCTTCCGGTCTGACCTCCGTGCGGGAATAGTAAAAGGTGTTTCTGCTGTCCCGGAGCTGCACGTATTTCAGTTCACTCCAGGCGTAATGTTTTTTGTACTTTCCCAGAATGACTGTACAACCCGTTTCATCAAACAGAAAGGTACGACCGTAGAACACACACAAATGCACACTAACGCAAAACAGAAACACCGTCAAAACGATGAATATCCATGTCCCCAACAAGTCCGATTCTTCCGTACCTACATTAAAACAAACAACCCCCAAGAACAGCCACACAGGAACAAAAAGCAACCACGCCAATATTGCTTTTCGAAGAGAACATCTTAGCGTTTTAATTTCCATAAATAGTCCCTTTACCAATGTATGCCGGCAAAATGCCGGCATGTTCTCCCAAAACCTCACACAAACGGTGCCGGTTCCGTCCCCGTCAAAAACGTATACGCGGCGCGGTATTCTTCCCTTTTTTTTGTAATCGCCGGTGCGGTCAGCGACACGT
>JAZQDY010000222.1:0-5118 GCA_045547015.1 Eubacteriales bacterium
CTTTACACAAGGGAGGCTTGGTTTTAGTCCCGCTTGAGCGGGGTTTCGTAACAAATGCATGGCTGACAGGCCAATAAAAGACGCACTTGTGCGTAGCCTGTAGTATTAGGGCTATGCCCGAAACTGAAATACCACCCGCTACGCGGGTGGATTTTTATTTTGAAAGATTTACAGTTCGGTGTCGGGATCAAGAGAGGGAAGCGGCGCCGGCTTTACGGCGGGGCCGGGATCCCGCTTCAACGGATCGTAGCGGAAGGCGCGGCAGTGATAGCCCGCATTTACCACGCCTCGTTTCTGACAGAGCATTTCATCGGGATTAAAGAGCGGTGCGGCAAGCTCGCAGTATTTGCACAGCGTATCCAGTTCCGGTTTCTGTTTTTTTTGTTTCGGCATATGGGTTACCCTCCGGTTTGTTCTGAAAACAGTATAGCAGAAATTCTCAAAAAAATCAAGAGGAACGTCCAGCATGCCGTGTTTTTCCGTAAAAAACGGGAAGAAGGCAGAATAGGATCAGCAAGGCCACCTCTCCGAGCACCAGAAATTGCGGCGTATCGGTGACGGGGATGCAGGTGGCGGCTGCGGCGGACGGGGTAAAGAAAAAACGGCAGTATACCGCCGCGGCGGTGCCGGTGAGAATTCCCTGTATCCCTTTGCACACGGCGGCGGGAGTCAGGCGGATTTCCAGCGGTGCGGTGAATACTTTGCATTGAGCAAAGACGGAAATGCCCGACCAGCCTACGGCAAATCCGGTGAGAAACGCACCGGGGATACCACCAAGGTTTGCCGCGTGGGCTGTGCCTCCGGTGAATTCCAAAAATACGCTGAGAAAAGGCAGAATGCCACCCATTCCGATTTTTTTGAGGATATTTTCTGCGAGTGAAAGAATCACGGCGAAAAACACAACGAATCCGCACACGGTGAGAACGGAGAACGCGGCGGTGGACACGGTATCTGCAAGGACAGTGAGAAAATCCTGTTTTGGAGGAGGAGATTTTTGCGCTTCGTTTGCAGAAGGGAATTTCTGCCTTCGGGCATATATCCCCCCTATAAGCAGCGCGGACAGAATCTGGGCAAGATAGACGGTCAGCCCGAAACCGCGGCTTCCCCAGAAGTGGGCGCCCACCACCTCGATCACAAAAGCCGGCCCGGTATTATTGGCCAGCGCAATGAGCCGTTCCGCTTCTTCTTTCGTGAGGCAGTTTTCTTTGTACAAGGAACAGGCAGTCTGTGCCCCAACGGGGAAGCCGCATAGTGCCCCCAGAATCCACGCGCTTGCCGCCTCGCCCGGCAGGCGAAAGAGCCGCCGGGTGATCCCGGACAGCCGTTTTCCAAAAAGCTGGGCGGTACCGAGGGAAACCATCATACCCGCCGCCGCCATATAGGGGAACAGGGACGGGATAATAACAGCGGCGCATAATTTCAACGCGCCGGCAGCAGCTTCACCGGCATTGTCAGACTTGGCCAGCAGCAGAACGGCGGCGGCAAGCACGGCGGCGGCAAGGATGTCGGGGCGGCGGGATGCCGCCTTTTTCGTAACGGTCATAACGGAAATCCTTTCGCATGCCGCCGGGTGCGGCGGCATATGTTATGTATAGCGTAGTACGCATTTGTACTATCATATGAACGGCAGGTGAAAAATAGATGCGAACGGAGAAAAGAACAGTGAAATGGGGGGCTGTCCGGCGTATGGGCGATCGGATCCGGGAAACGCTGGATATTCCTACGGAAAGCATATCCGCGCTCAGCGTGGTGGAATTGAAGGGAGACAGAGAAGCGGTGGTAAGCGGATGCGTCGGTGTGCTGGAATACGGTACGGAAACGGTTATACTGCGGGTTCGGGAGGGCTGCGTGCGCATTGAAGGGGCACACCTGGAAATGCTGTCCCTGATTACGGATCGGATTACCGTGCATGGGGTAATCCGGGCGGTGTATCTGGAAAAATTGCCTGACGGCAAAAGCGGAGGACAGCCGCTATGATGAAATCTGTGCTGAACTGGCTTTGCGGATGGTGCACCGTGACGGTAAAGGCGGAAAAAACAGTGGATACACTGAATTTTCTGCGTGAGAAAAAAACTCCCCACTGGCATATGCGTAATACATCGGACGGCGGGCTTTCTTTCCGCATGCTTCTTTCGGATTTCCGTCGGTATCATGCCGTAGTGCCCGAGGCGGCGGGCGGCAGGGAACATGGATTCCCGGCCTTGTTTCATCGGTATCGTGGACGGTGGGGCATCCTTGCGGGCATTCTTTTGTTTGCTTTTCTGGTGTGGCAGTCGGGGACGGTTGTGTGGGAAGTATCCGTTACGGGCAGCGAGAAACTGACGGAGGCGGAAGTAATCGCCATGCTGCGGGATTATGGCTTTGGCGTGGGAACGAAGTTCGGGAAAATTGATTTCGACCGATTGCAGAACGAGTTTCTTCTTGGGACGGACGAGATTGCGTTTATTGCCGTCAATATGCAGGGAACGACAGCGAACGTGCAGGTGCGGGAGAATCTGGGGGCAAAAAAGAGCCGGACTCCGGACGGGAAAAGTGCCAATCTGATCGCGGCGGAGGACGGACAGATCGTGGAGGTGCGGCTGGCGGGCGGACGTGCTGCTGTCCAGCGGGGGGATATTGTACGTACCGGGGATCTTCTCATCAGCGGAATCCTTGCCATCCGGGGAGAAACGCTTCGCTACGAATACAGTGCAGGGGAAGTGCTGGCGCAGGTGAATCGGGTGATCGAAGCCAGCGCCCCCCTCGAAAGGACGGAAAACGTGCGTACCGGGCGTGAAATCACAAAAAAAACCGTAAGAATTTTCGCGAAAGAAATAAAACTTTTCCGAAACACTGGAATTGAGTATGCAAGTTATGATACAATAATAGAGAATAGGCAGATCTCTTTGCCCTTTGGAATATCGCTGCCCGTGTGGATCACAACGGAGACGGTGCGGGAAACGGTGCCCCAAACGGTTACGGTAACGGAGGAAGAAGCGTTTGCCGATGCCATGATCCGCTATCGGGAACAAATGGATATTCTCCTTGCGGACGCGGAGATTCTTGAAATCGAAACGGAGCGTATCTGTGCGGACGGCGTCTGCCGGATCGTCGGACGCGCCGTGTGCCTGACAGATATTGCCCGTACTGCGGAGATCGGTGTGCAGTGACGGTTTTTTTAGGCGAAACAGAAAAAATATAATTCTCAGATACAGAAGGAATTTTATGACACAGAAAAAGATTCTTACCCCCTCATCCGAAATTACAAAGCGAATTTTCGGTTCCTTTGACTGCCATGCCCGTCGGCTGGAGGAAGCCTTCGGCATCCGGATGTACAACGCTCCCGACAGCAGTGAGGGAGACTGTATTATGCTGGAGGGCGATGCTGCCGGCGTGTCCCGTGCCGCGGAGGCTATCGCTTATCTGAAAAAGGTAGCGGCAATGGGTGAAGAACTCACGGACCAGAGCGTGGACTACGTGATTCGCATGGTAAACGATGGCGCCATGGATCAGTTGTCCGAGTTGGATGACGATTGTTTTCTGGTGACCGCCCGGGGTAAGCCGGTGAAGGCAAAAACGGTGGGACAGAAAAAATACGTGGACGCTATAAGAAAAAATACCATTGTGATCTGTGCCGGTCCTGCCGGCACGGGCAAAACGTATCTTGCCGTGGCAATGGCGGTGAAAGCGCTTCGCTCTCACGACGTGTCGAGAATCATTCTGACGAGACCGGCGGTGGAAGCGGGAGAAAAACTGGGCTTTCTGCCCGGCGATCTGCAGAGCAAGATCGACCCCTATCTCCGTCCTTTGTACGATGCGCTCTATGAGATGATGGGCCCGGAAACGGTGGCGCGGCTTATGGAGAAAATGACCATCGAGATCGCACCCCTTGCCTACATGCGCGGACGGACACTGGACGATTCCTTTATCATTCTGGACGAAGCACAGAACACTACGGAGGAACAGATGAAGATGTTCCTTACCCGTCTTGGCAGCGGATCGAAAATCGTCGTTACCGGCGACCTTACCCAAACGGATCTGCCGCTTGGGAAAAAGAGCGGTCTTGCCGCCGCCGTGAAGATTCTATCCGGCATTGATGAAATCGCCGTGCACGAGTTTACGGAGAGGGACGTTGTGCGTCACCGGCTGGTACAGCGAATTATCATGGCGTACGACCGGTATGACCGGGAGAGAAAAACGCGGGCCGCGGAGCGAAGCGATGAGACAAAAAAATTCCGCGCCGCACGAAAATAAGACAGAACAGGGTAAAGACAATGGATGTACAGATTATCTTTTCAAAGCAGAACGTGAGACATGTGAATTTCGGTATGCGGCTGGTTGTTGCCAAAGCGATACAGGCGGCACTGGAATATGAGGAATTTCATCAGCCGGCACAGGTATCCGTAACTTTTACGGATAACGAGGGTATCCGGGAGCTGAACCGGACGTACCGGGAAAAAGACGCGCCCACGGATGTGCTTTCTTTCCCCCAGTACGATTTTGCCGCCGGGGAGATGCCCCATCCGGATTTCCGCTGTGAACTGGGAGACATCGTTTTGTCCCTCACGCGCGCCCGGGAGCAGGCAAAGGAAATCGGACACGGCTTCAGACGGGAGACGGCGTTCCTTGCCGTGCATTCCGTGCTCCATCTTCTGGGCTACGATCACGAGCGATCGCCGGAGGACGAAGAAGAGATGTGCCGCCGCCAGCGGGAGATCATGGCGACGATCCGGTTTTAACGAACGTAATTTGAAATCAAGAAAAACGAGAGTGAAAAGATATGACTGATGTGAAAAAGGCTGAAAATACAGCCACCCGCACCGCGTTTATTGCTATCGTGGGACGTCCCAACGTGGGGAAATCCACCCTGATGAATGCCATGCTGGGCGAGAAAATCGCCATCGTGTCCTCAAAACCGCAGACAACAAGAAACCGCATCACGGGAATCCTTACCGAGGGCGGCGACCAGTTCGTCTTTCTGGATACACCCGGCATCCATAAGCCGAAGAACAAGCTGGGCACGTACATGATGAAATCCGTATCCTCCGCTATCGGCGGTGCGGACGCGGTGATCATGATCGCCGAGGCGGGCTATCCTGCCGGCGAGACGGAAAAACGGATCATTCAGAACATAAAGCA
>JAZQDY010000223.1:0-3772 GCA_045547015.1 Eubacteriales bacterium
GTCGTGGTCATACTCTAAGTTGGCTATGATCCAATTATAAAAAGCCAGTACCTTTTCCTCGTCGGTTTCACAACCGGCACAAATTTCGTCAGCAAGTTCTTCCGTTTGTGTGTCCCACAAGGTATCTCTGCCGTTGGAAAGATAAGGGGCTTCCGGTTTGAAAACTAAATTATATGAGAACAACATCAAAATAACAGTAAATGCCGATACCGCCAAAACACAAATTTTCGTCAGAAGTTTGTCCTTGCCGGAACTGTTATCGACAATACCAAAGTACATCATTTCGATAGCTGTTCCCACAAACGTCAGCATCGGCAGTAGTCTGCGGCAGGAAAGAGCGCTAACAATACTCATTACCATGACGAAAAATAGGACAATCAGCACGATCGCCCGCATAGGTGTTGACCGTATTTTTAGGACGAAAAAGAAGGTCGGCAGTGCTGATAGCAAATAGAACGTCAACAGAATAGGCGAAAGTACAATAAAGTCTTTCAGATACAAGCCTAACAGCAGATTATATACTACTGCGACAGAAAAGAAAATAAGTCTGGTTTTCGACTGCAATGTGATTGCAAATAATTTGGATCTTTTCACGATAAGTCCTCAATTCATTTGTAAATTCACATTGCAACAGTTCGTTTCCCAAATCTAAAAACTAAAATTTTGATGATTCTTGCCCTTGATTTTGCCCTTATTATCTCTCGGCACAAGGGTAAAACGGTGTAACACCGTATGACGGGATGAAATGAGTTGTTTGCGGAAAACCCTTTATTAAAGGCGGTTTTAGAGCATTTTACTGTGTGTTATGAATAAGCAATAACATCTCAAAAAATCTTGCTATTCAAATTCCAATTTACCGAACAGAATAAAACACACGCCGACAGATTTTCTGTCGGCGTTAATTATTTGTTTACTGCGGATCAAATTTTTGCGCTAACGGACAGTCGAGGACGCCTGTCCCTACAAAACAGGTACAAACTTCCTTATGAGAACCAGCCTTTGGGCGTCCCTGTTTTTCTTATTTCTCGTAGACGTATTCTACCTTGCCGTAGTTCAGATTCTCCAGAATCTTATCCCAGCGGGCTTCCATATCGCTTTCGGGATCGTGGAAGATCACCGGGCGGAAGCCGGCATCCAGATAGGTTTTTACTGCCGCCAGCCGCCAGTCGTCCGATTTCAGAACGATATGGGATACGCCCCGGGATTCCAAAAGCGTCAGGCTCACCGCCAGCATGGCGTGACCGATACCCTTTCCGCGCATCTCCGGCAAAGCGGCTACCATGTGTACCCGGCCAAATCCTTCCTTATGATCTACCACGGTAGAAGTAGCCACGCGGCGGCCGTTCTTATCCACGATAAAGAAGCAGTCCTCTTTGGCGTCGGCATCGGGGAAATTGCGCACGTCCCGGTCAAAGCACTCGGCTCCGTCCGTCTCGCCGATGAGGTCGCCCTTACGGCTGATGTCCACCCAGTCCGCGATCTCCTCGGGGGTATCGGTGAACATTTTATAGGAATATCCCTCCGGGAAGGGGCGTGCCTTTACCGGTGCGGAATACCGAATCATTCTCAGTTGCTCTTGCATACGTTTCTCCTGTGTATAGATAGATTTGGAAAACACGTTTCCGTACACTGATTATAGCACAGCGCGGGATAAATGTCAAGGCGCGGGATTTACGTTTCCGACCACGGCAGGGGGATTTCCCAAATGCCGTCCTTCTGCACGTAGTGATGGCGGACGCCCAGATCGTAAAGAAAGCAGCGGGTAGTGAACGTAGCATGAGATCCCGTGCCGTACCCTTTTCCTCCGTCGTTTGTCCACAACCAGTCCGGCGTACACCAAAGGCACGCTTTGGGCGACACGGCGCGGTACACGTCCATGTTTGCCCCGCCGGAACCGTGGTGCGCCACCTGACAGAGATCCGCCCTGAGCGAATCACCGTACTTTGCGAGAAGCACGTCGCCTGCTTCCGCCGACATATCGGCAAGGAACAGCACCGTCTGCCCTGCCGCCGTCATGCGGATGGCAGCGGTGGAGGCGTTGCAGGCATCGGCGGTGATGCTCGTATCGGGCTCCGAGAGAATATCGAAGGACACCTCAGCGAAATCCAGCCGGTCGCCCTCGGTGAGGATTACCTCCCGATGGGCGAACAGGGGGTGCAGACGGTCGTACTCCCGCATGGTACCGGCGTTCTGCGGCTCGTATTTTTCAATATAGGAGGTGGGCGGCAGGTGATGATAGACGGACGTGATCTGCACCTCGTCGGCGCGGTTTTCCACTACGTCAAAAAACACGCCCAGATGATCCCCGTGAGGATGGGTGAGAAACCAGCCGTCGATACGGCAGGGCTGCCCCTTGGGGGTGCCGCTGACCGCCCGGAGCAGGGCGAGAAACAGATCCGTTTCCTCCTTGTTTCCCCCGTCAATACAGAAGATCCGTCCGCTTTCCGTACGGTAGATATACCCCATGGCCTTCCACCAGGTACAGGGACGCATCTGATACAGGGCCGCGCCCGACCGGGTGAGATTGGAAAAATCCTCTTTCAGGATCTGCGGTGCATTCATATTACTTTTCCTTTATCATTTCCCGGCAGAGCTTCGTCAGCTGATACACACCGTCAAGCTCGTATGCCAGTGCCGGCACGGTGGCATCCTTCACGGAACGGCAGATCTCCGTCATGGGGAGATTCTCGTACTTGTTGAGATACCGCTTGGCGCAGATGGGATAGCAGCGCATTTCGATCACGGACGTAACGCCCAGATAGGGATCGATCAAATCAGCACGGGGATCGTCCCGGTTCTCGAACACCCAGGAGTACAGATCCGGGTGGAAGTTTGCCATAATGCCGGAGAATCCGTTATAGCCGAAGCGGAGGGTGGTCAGAAACGTAGCGCAGTTGGCGTTATACAGCCGGAATGCCGGATCGTACTGATCTCTTATAGCGGCGCGGCGGCGCATTACGTCCACATCGCAGACCGTATCCTTCAGAAAACGAAAGCGGCCGGACTGCACGGCAAGAGCAAATTCCGTATCGGTGATATACTGCTTATAGGGGTAGGGACACTCATACAGGCCGAGAGGCAGATCGGGCAATTCGTTCACGATCCGGTCAAGGGAACGTTTGAAATCCGCCTCCGTCTCACCCAGCCGGTTGCGGATGAACACCACGGCGTCCGCCCCCGTATCGGCAATCCGTTTTGCCTGCTCCAACTGCCCGGTCAGATCCTCCGCCGTCACGCCGGAGGAGACCACGGGCACCCGTCCGTTCACCGTTTTCATCACGAACCGGGCGAGGGTCACCTTTTCCTCCTCCGTGAGCCAGTGGCTTTCCGTAGAGTGACAGAGGGCAAAAATGCCGTGCACGCCGTTTTCGATATACCAGTTCAAAATCCGCTCCATGGCGTCGAAATCGATGGAGCCATCCTCCTTATAGGCGATCATCATAGTAGGGAAAATGCCGTCCTGCAAAGGAATTCGGTTAAGCATAAATTCATCCTCCGTAAAGCAAAAATGTGCAAGCTGCTTATATTTTCATTCGGATTATACCACGAAGCGCGCACCAATACAAGGACGAAATGAGACGAAAATAGTACAATTTGGGACATACGGGCGCACCGCGCCCGTGATGCGCCGCAATAAAAATCCACCCGCATAGCGGGTGGTATTTCAGTTTCGGGCATAGCCCTAATACTACAGGCTACGCACAAGTGCGTCTTTTATTGGCCTGTCAGCCATGCATTTGTTACGAAACCCCGCTCAAGCGGGACTAAAACC
>JAZQDY010000224.1:0-11230 GCA_045547015.1 Eubacteriales bacterium
ATCCTCGCAGAAGTGGGGAACCATGCAGACGTAGGCACAATCCTGTACCAGCTGTGCGGTGGCACGGTGATCGGGATGATAGTCGCACAGACGGTGGGTGATGAGCACGTCCGGAGCAAATTCACGGATCAGGCGGACGAATTCCCGGCGGTTTTCCAGCGTTGCCTCCAGACCGCAGTCGTGATCCAGCACCTGATACTCCACGAGGCCTACGGCTTGGGCGGATTCCTGGGTTTCCAGCTTGCGCACCCGTGCGGTTTCCTGGCGGGACAGGCGGAAGTGACCGGTATCGCCGTTGGTGGCGGATATGAATTTAACGATATGACCGGCGCGGGCAAGTTTGATGGCGGTGCCGGCGCAGAGGATGTCTGCATCATCGGGATGGGCACCGATAAAAAGAATGCGTTTCTGTTTCATGGCAGAGAACTCCCTTGAAGTTTTTTTTATTCTATCACACGAAATCCAAAATGTCAATAATATCTGGTTTTTCAATGAGAAAAGTCTTTTTTTTAGCGGGGCTTGCTCTGTTTGCGAGCGCTTCAAGTCCCGTCTCAAATATAAAGAGAGAGTATGCGATGCATACTCTCTCTTTATGGTGCGGAAAACGGGACTTGCCCCACTGCGGTGGGAGCGCGGGTCGGCTCTGACTGCCACCGGCAGTCATTCACTTCCGACCCTTCAAGTCCCGTCTCAAATATAAAGAGAGAGTATGCGACGCATACTCTCTCTTTATGGTGCGGAAAACGGGACTTGCCCCACTGCGGTGGGAGCGCGGGTCGGCTCTGACTGCCACCGGCAGCCATTCACTTCCGACCCTTCAAGTCCCGTCTCAAATATAAAGAGAGAGTATGCGATGCATACTCTCTCTTTATGGTGCGGAAAACGGGACTTGAACCCGTACGGGGTTAACCACACGCCCCTCAAACGTGCGCGTCTGCCTGTTCCGCCACTTCCGCATTCCTTGGAACGGTATATAGTATACTACACTTCTTTTCGTTTGTCAAGAGTTAATTTCAAAAAAACTCTGCAAATCCGCAAAAAAGATCGAGCGGATCTGCAGAGCTGTTTTTATACCGATTCGATGGCGCAGAGCACTGTGTCCAGTGCCGCAATGCTTTCGATGCGGTTTGCCTTATTGGATTTTTTTCTGAGGATCATGGTGGCTTCAATACCGATATGATTTACGATGCCGGTCCGGGGCGGGGTAATTTCGATTTCACACAGCCGATGCTCTGCGGTGAGCGTTTTCATCAGGTCGTTCAGCCGGGCGGCATCCGTGCATTCCACATAGATTTTCGCGTTGTATTTGCCGTGCTTGCCGGAACGTTCAAAGGTGGTGAGCAGGGCGAAAGAGAACAGGGCAATGCCGGAGCAGATAAGCGCACCGGCGTAAAATCCGATGCCGCAGGCAATGCCGATGGCGGCGGTTGCCCAAAGTCCGGCGGCAGTAGTAAGACCGGTGACCATGGTTTTACCGCGGACGAGAATAGTGCCGGCCCCCAGAAAACCGATGCCGGAGATGACCTGTGCCGCGATACGCAGAGGATCGGCACTGCCCATTCCCAGGGTTTCCATGGCGTAGATACCGGTCATGACGGTGACGGCGGAGCCGATGCAGACGAGAATATGGGTACGCAGACCGGCGGCGCGGCCGCGGAATCCCCGCTCAAATCCGATTGCACCGCTGAGGAGCGTGGCCAGCAGAAGCCGGAAGGCTACCGTTTCAAACGAAAGCGGAGAGGAGTATAGAATTGCATTGAAAAAATCCATCGGGATATCTCCTTGAAAATAATGTTTATTATAACACAGTAGGATTATGATTGCAAGAGGAGGCGAAAAGATTTCGGGAGGCGTTTCCGAGAGAGAAAGAAAAGACCGCTGAAAGCGATCTTTTCTGTTTCTTTATGATTTTGCCATACGGGACATTTGCCGCTGTGCCATGACCAGTCCGTAATAGATTCCCTTCTGCCGCATCAGTTCTTCGTGAGAGCCAACCTCTGCCACGCCGCCTTTATCCAAAACGAGGATGCGGGTGGCATTTCGCAGGGTGGAGAGACGATGGGCGATGGCAAGGGTTGTGCGGTCAGCGGTGAGCCGCTGGAGAGAATCCTGGATCTGCTTTTCCGTTTCCGTATCCAGAGAAGCGGTGGCTTCATCCAGAATCAGAATGCGGGGGTTGTGGAGAAGGGCGCGGGCAATGGCAACCCGCTGGCGCTCGCCGCCGGAGAGGGTGTGTCCGTTTTCGCCTACCTTCGTATTATATGCATCGGGCAGTTTCATGATAAATGGATGGGCACCGGCAATTTTTGCCGCCTGTATCACTTCGTCGCGGGTAGCGGTGGGTTTTGCGTAGGCGATATTGTCATAAACGGTACCGGCGAACAGGAAGGTTTCCTGCAGCACCACGCCGATCTGGGAGCGGAGAGAGTTCTGGGAGATATCTCTGATATCCACGCCGTCGATGCGGATGGCACCTTCGTCCACGTCATACAGACGCATCACCAGATTGATGAGTGTGGATTTGCCAACGCCGGATTTGCCCACAATGCCGATCATTTCCCCGGGATGAATCTCGGCGGAAATGTTTTTCAGCACATTTGTGGTATTATCATAACCAAAAGATACGTTGTCAAGAACGATATGCCCCCTGATATCTATCTCCTGGGCATTTTCCTTGTCTGCCACGTCTACCTGCTCGTCCAGCACGTCAAAGATTTTGACGATGGATGTCATCACGCGCGCCAGCATCCTGGGAACATTGGAGAGCATGCGGAGCGGCCCGTAGATAATGCTTACGTAAGCGGAGAACTGAGACATTTCGCCCAGCGTCATTTCCCCGCTGAGAATCTTCGCACCAACGTAGTAGAGCAGGAAAAATTCACCGATGCCCATAAGAAAGCCGAGCCATGGGAACAGCATTCCCCAGAATCGTTCGTTGGAAATGGATGTATCCCGTTCGGCGGAGATAGATGCGTTGTAGCGCTCCTCCTCCCGCTTTTCCATGCCGAAGGCCTTCACCACACGGATACCGGAAAAGATATCGTGCAGGATCGTATTGGAACGGGCGTTCAGTGACCACTGCCGGTGGTAGCGGCGGCGGATCGTGCCCCAGAACAGGCGGTTTATGTACAAAACAACAGGCATGGGAAGCAGGATGATAAGCGCCAGACGCCAGTCATAGGCGAACAGAATGGTGCTGACCGCCAGAAGGGTAACTACCTGCTCAATAATAGAGCCGATTTCAGAGGCAAGGAAGTTCTGTACCGTTGCCGTATCCTGGGAGACACGGTTGATAAGCTCACCTGCCGTCCGTTTGGAGATGCGGGAGATGGACAACTGCTGAATCCGGCCGAATACCAACTCTCTGAGGCGTACGGTGATGTGTGTACTTGCTTCCACCTGAACCAGTGCCCTGAGAACGGATACGACCTTTGTAAGCAGATTCACAAGCACCAGGGAAAGGATTACCGTAAGGAACTGCCACAGAATCGGTTTTTCGGCGGCCTTGATATAGTCATCCACCAGCACCCGGTTCAGATACGGAGGCAGAAGATTGAGGGCGGCGATGGCAAAATAGAGAAGGATGGAGGCAAAAATCTGAAAACGGTACGGGCGGGCAATCTCCCAAAGCCTGAGGAGATAACGCCCTTTTCCGGTACAGCGATCGCAGATGGAAGAGCCGGGCCGGAAGGGTCTGCCGCATTTGGGACAGGTGCTTGCGTGTCCTTCTTCCACCCCTTCCCGCATGTGACCGTATTCAAGTACGTAATTGATCTGTTTTACGGCAGCGGCGTATCTGTCCTTCGCTTTCATATCTGTTCGGCAAAGGATACGGCAGTCGCCGTTTTTCAGCGTGCATTCGGCAAAGACGCATCCTACGCCTGCCCGGAAAGCACATTCCTGTATATCAGACAGGGAAATGGATTCCACGTGCGTTCCTTTTTCGTAAAGAACGATCCGATCCGGCAAAAGCGCCAGAATACCGTTTGTTTTCTTTCCTGCGTTTTCCGTAAGTCCCCGGGGAAGATGAAAGGGCAGGGTAAGAAGGACATCTTCCGGTCGGATTTCCGGATCCCACCGACACAAACGTGCGGCAAGTGATTTTCTGTTTTCCATAAAAAGTGACTCCGTGTATGCGTATCAGAGATACAGTTCGATCTTTTTGTAACTGCGGCGGTCCAGGGCGGAAAGATCGGGGATGTTGTATCGGTTCCCGTCCACGTCCGTGATGATTACCCGTTTTTCATCCACTTTCAGAATGCTTCGCGCCGCGTCTTTCAGAGTGAAGGTGATCTCTCCTTCTGCCGTTTCTGCCGTGCAGTATGCGTAGCCGTATTTGTCCTTGACATTGTGGATCGCGGTCAGTACCGGCGCGTAATACTTCCGATTCAGTTCCTGCCGCATGAGATCTGCCGTTTCCGCAGAAAATACGGACAGATCAGCAATCATGCCGATTTCGTTTTTGTCCGTGTCCTGTACGGATATGTAGGATTCGGGGTGATCGAAGGGAAACGCCCGGTGGAGAAAAATCCGATCATACTCTGTGGTTTTCGTCTCCCCGTTTTCATCGGGGGCAGTAAGCGTCAGCGTGAGAAATTCATTTTTTGCGGCGATGGCGGCGTTGTCCGGTGTGAGATACAGAATAGAAACAACGTCCCCGAGAGCGGTTTTCTTTTCAGCCATGATTTTGTCCTTTCGTGTGCGGTCAGCCTTCGATGCCGATGTTTTTCATGGCATCCAGCTGGAGCTTGTACAGCTTGTAGTAAATGCCCTTCTGGGCCAGCAGTTCTGCGTGGGTGCCGAATTCCGGCATCTTTCCGTTTTCTACAACGATCAGCTTATCTGCATCCCTGAGGGTGGAAAGACGGTGCGCGATCATGATGGTGGTTCTGCCCACTACCAGTTTTTCAAGCGCTGTCTGGATCTTTCTTTCTGTTTCCGTATCCATGGCGGCGGTAGCTTCATCCAGAATCAGAATCTTCGGATTGCGGAGAATGGCACGGGCGATGGACACGCGCTGCCGTTCACCGCCGGACAGATCCTTGTAGCCGAAGCCGATGCGGGTAGCATACGCGTCCGGCATCTTCATGATGAAGTCGTGGGCGCCGGCGATTTTCGCCGCCTCGATCACTTCTTCATCGGTTGCTTCCGGATTGGCGTACTTGATGTTTTCCATGATCGTTCCCATGAACAGATAGGTTTCCTGGGATACGATGGCGATATTTTTCCGAAGATCATCAAAAGCGATATCCTTTACGTTTACGCCGTCGATGTAAATGCCGCCGTCTGACACGTCGTACAGACGGATCAGGAGATTGGCAAGGGTGGATTTACCCGCACCGGTATGTCCCACGATGCCGATGACCCGACCAGGCTCAATCTCAAAGGAGATGCCGTCGATGACCTTACGGTTTTTCTCGTAGGAGAACTGTACGTCCCGGAACTCTACCCGTCCCTCGGGATTTTCCATCCGGACGGGATTTTCTTTTTCCACAACGTCGGGAGCGGCATCCATAACTTCAATGAGACGGCTCATGGCGTTCATACTGTCTGCCGCCATATAGGTCATATCCACGAACATATACATGGGGCTGTATACCATGTTCATGTATGCAATGAACGTAAGCAGGGTGCCGTAGGTCATTTTTTCCTCAATCACCATCCAGCCGCCTAATGCCAGCATAATAATATTGCTGAGGTAGAACAGGAAATTGATGCCGGTAAAGGAGACAGTGGAAAAACGGCGGGAGGTACGTTCCGCATCGGCCGATGCCTGGCTTGCTCTGCTGAAGCGGGCAGTTTCCGCCTCTTCCTTGGAGAATGCTTTTACCACGCGCACGCCTGTGAGTACGTCGCTGAGGATGGCACTCATACGGCGGGAGCGGGTGTAGCGCTTGGAGTGCAGCACGTCCATCTTTCCGAACAGTTTTTTGATAAGAAAGAAAACGATGGGGAACGGCAGAAGGGACACGAGGGTGAGCACTGCATTCATCCGCAGCATGATGACGAGCAGGACGAACACCTGCACGATATTCACGAGGAAATAGGGAAGACCGTCACAGAAAAACCAGTAGATGGTGTTGGCATCCCGACTTACCTGATTCATAAGACCGCCCGTCTGCCTGTTGGTGAAAAAGCGGAGCGACAACCGTTCGATGGAGGAAAAAATGGTGAACTTCAGATCGTAGATCAGCTTTGCCGCTACGGTGGAGGTAACAATGCTGTTGATAATACTGAAGACGATGGACAGGATTTTCGTGCCCAGAATGATCCCAAGCACGAGAAAAATCTGTCCGTAAAACTTACCGGCAGTATCCAGCACCTCATCGTAGTAGAAACCGGAGCTGACGTAGGGGGCAAGAATGCCCAGCAAACTGTTCAGAATCAGAACCACACACACGGCGGCGATCTGCATTTTGTATTTTACGAGGAACGTGGCGGTCCGGGAGAGGATCTTTTTGCGATCCATGCATTTGGCGCACAGTTTTCGTTCCGGATCAATATACCGATTGCCGCATTTGGGACAGTAGATCTCCGCACGCCCTTTTTTCCGTGAATTCTCCGACGGGGTGATCTCGCCCTTCTTCTTCAGATCGTTCAGGTACTGCACGCCGGTGAAGGCATCATTCTTTGCGGAGTTTGTGAGGTTTGCCAGAAGCTCGTACGTGCCGTCCGTCTTTTTTAAGGTAATCCGGGCGGTGGAGAGCAGTTCTTCTACCTTGGCAGATTCTACCGTGTCAAGAGGAATTACGTCATACGTCAATTCTTCAAATACCGCTTCGGTCCGGGTGCCGGGGGCGGCGGCATGCCCTTTCGTCTCTTTTCGTCCGTCCGAGCCGCTGATGAGCAGAATCTCACTGTCGGTAGCGAGGATATAGTTGTCGCACCGCACGAAATCCCGGTTCAGATCGGTGAGGAATGCCAGCCGGATATCCGTTTCGGCGATGCCTTTTGTCTCAAGATGATTTTTCAGTGTGAGCGGCAGAAGATGGGGGGCTGACGGATCAAAGTACCATCTTGCCGGAATCGTTTTTTTCATGAAATTTTCCTTAAATTATGTTGTTTGTTTGGACGTGGTTTCTTTTACTTCGTATATATTGTATTGTATATTCGGCGCGTTGTCAAGGCGATCGGCGGGAAAGTTTTGTTCCAAACAAACAATTATTCAAAAAATTTACAAAAATATATTAAATGAATATGTTAACATACATACCGAAATATGGTATAATGAGACAGATACAAAAAAGGAGAACTATGGCTATGTACGCGGAAAATATTCAGAAGCTTGCCCAGGCGGTGGAAAAGAATATCGGAAAGGTGATTTTCGGCAAGGAGACGCAGATCCGGTTCGTCATTGCTGCCATGCTGTGCCGCGGGCACATTCTTCTTGACGATATTCCGGGAACGGGTAAAACAACGCTGGCAAAAGCATTGGCAAAATCCATCAGTGCGGAGTGCCGCCGTATCCAGTTTACGCCGGATCTTCTCCCGGCGGACATTACCGGCATCAATTATTTCAATCAGAAGGAAAGCGAATTCGTGTTCCGGCCGGGGCCGGTGTTCACCAATATTCTTTTAGCGGATGAGATCAACCGTACCACGCCCCGCACCCAGTCGGCGCTGCTTGAATGCATGGGAGAGGGGCAGACCACCATTGACGGCGTGACCTATACCCTGAAAAAGCCGTTTTTTGTGATCGCTACCCAGAACCCTATTGAATCCCAGGGCACGTTCCCCCTGCCGGAGGCACAGACGGACCGGTTCTTTATGAAACTGTCCCTCGGGTATCCGGATGCAGCCAGTGAAAGAAATATCCTCTCGGAGCACGGCGGCGCGTCGCCGCTGGACGGGCTTTCTGCCGTTGTATCTGCGGAGGAACTGGAGGCGGCGTGCGATGCGGTGACGAAGATTACCGTCAGCGATCGGATCAAGGATTATATTATTGCTATCGTAAATGCCACCCGGGAAAATGAGCGCCTCCGACTGGGCGTCAGCCCCCGGGGTACTCTTGCCATGATGCGTGCGGCCCAGGCCTTTGCCGCCATAAACGGCCGGGATTTCGTTTTGCCTGATGACGTGAAGGCGGTGGCAGTGCCGGTGCTCTCCCACCGGGTGATCTCCCGTTCTCAGAATACGCTCCGCGTGACCGATTCCAATGAGGTAATCATCCGTTACGTGGTGGATATGATTCCGGCACCTATCGAATAAGCCGCAAAGGAGCAGAGAGTTTGTATATCGTGCTTGCCTTTCTGTCGGGGATTTTGCTGGTGTATCTGATCCAGTACAAGCTGTACGCAAAAAAATCCTTTGACGGAATTACTTACAACGTGACGCTCAGCACGGAGGAAGTCTTTGAGGACGAGGATATCTTTTTCTACGAGGAGATCAGCAATACGAAATGGCTTCCGCTTCCGTTTGTGAAGGTGGAAACGTATCTGCCGGAGGGGCTTCAGTTCCGCCTCATAGAGAGTGCCCCGGACGGGGGGCGTAAGAGTCGGTTCGTGAAATCCATTCAGAGCGTGTTCGTTCTCCGTCCCTATGAGACGATCCGCCGTACCTGGCGTGTAAACTGCGACGTGCGGGGGGCCTATACGCTGGGACAGGTGATGGTGCTGACCAACGACCTGATCGGCTTCAATCAGCAGTCCCGTGAGATTACCGTACCCGCCCACGCCAGAAATCAGCTGATCGTTCTGCCGAAAACCGTGCAGCTGGAAAAGGAGTTCACCTCCTCCAAATATTTAAGCGGAGATATTCTGGTGCGGCGGAGCGTGGTCAGCGATCCGCTTCGTATAGCCGGCGTCCGGGAGTACGTGAACGGTGACGCCATGAACCGCATCAACTGGAAGGCTACCGCCGTCCACAACGCGCTGATGGTGAACGTGGAGGAATATACCCAACGGCATAGTTTCCGCATTATTCTGAATATGAATTCCCGGGATATCGAACGGGTGCCCGGACCGCCGGCGATTCCGGCTCTGGTGGAGGACGCGCTTACCGTGGCGGCATCCATTCTGGATGCGGTATCCACGGAGCATATCGGCGTGCGGATCGTTACCAACGTAATGCCCGACGAGGCAGATCCCTTGATGAGTGCTGCCCTGGACGATACGGATGACACGGGAAAAAGCATCTTCATCTCTCCATCCTTTTTCGGAACCACGGATATGATCGCCGCTTTGCGCTTTCTTGCCCGGCTTCCCATGCGGATCGATCTGTCTGTGGAGAAAATGCTGGATCATATCGCCGCTCACCCGGAACAGTACGTTTCCGATGGCAATCTGGTGTTTGTATCTGCATATATCAGTGAGCGTATGATAAATTTTGCACAAACTATGGAAAAGCAGGGCGTTGCCGTAATTTTCTATATTACCGGCTCGGTGAGCAATGCGTCCATTATTCCCGACAACGTGAAAGTGTTCTTCAAAATCAAGCCGGAAGCCATACCGGAGACGGAAAAGGGGGCGGTTTCGTGAATACCCGTACGGTAGACCGTATCTATCATGTCCTGTCTTTTCTGGCGGTAATCAGCGTTCTCGTGCCGCTGATGATGCTGTTTTTTTACTTCCTTATAGACGGCTCCGTTCTTTGGTCCGTATTTCTGTCCGCTCTGTTCTTTTTATCCGGGTACGGTATGCAGGTACTGTATGCAAAGCTCGCCGGCGCGCGGCGCTATCGGAATCCCTATGAAACTGGCGAAGACACAGGCAGACGCTTTACCGTGGCGGCAGCAGTGGGCCCGGTGGCGGTATCCGCTGTTCTTTCCTTTGCCGCCTCGTTTTTGTTTGAATACCTTTTCCGTCTTCGCTATGAAGCGGGACTGACCTACGCGTACAATCTGGATTCGCCTCTGCCTTTCGTAGGGGCGGCGGGGATGTTTCTGGGACTGCTTTGCGGCATCGTTCTGTGGTTTTATCCGCCGGAGAAACTGGCGTCTATCCGCGTCGCTGCCGGGGCGGTGATCTGTTTTGCCGTGGCGGCGGTGATTTACGGAAATCCCCTTATCGTAGCCGGCTCCATGGGCGTATTTACCGTTTGTATGGTTCTGCTCCTTAATCAGTCCCACATTTCCCGCAGCTTCCGAGGATCGGTGGTGTGCGTGCTTACCGGGGAAGCGAGGCTGTACAATACGAAGCTGACACTTCTGTTCCTTTTCAGTATGATCCTTGCTGCCGGTGTGCTCACGGTGCTGTTCGGCGGTCTGTTCAGCGTACTCCGGGGTGTGCTTTACGTATTTCTGTATAACATTCTCCGGGCGGAGGAGAGTAAGGAAGTTCAGCAGTATTATGAGCCGGAGCTGGCCGCCGGCGAGTTCCGGAAAATCGTTTACGGCGGATCACCCTTTCTGGAGATAGCGGCGTATGTCTTTTTGGTGTTGATGGTGCTTTTCGTTGTGTACGTGTTTTTGCGCAAGCAGAACGCAGTGCGCGATTTTGTGGAGCGCATCCGCCAATGGATACAGGATGTAATCGCTTTCTGGACAATGGCGGGAGAAATGTTCAAGCCGGAGGCGCCGGAGATCCTGAACTATAAGGACGAACGTCGAAAAATCCAGCGTGCTGCCATCCGGGATTATCACGCTATGGCGCAAAACACGGATACGTATGCGTATTATGCGGCCCAGCTTCAGAAACTCCCCACCATGGATGAAAAAATCGGCTATGCCTACCGTATGCTGATACGGGTGTGCCGGGCGCGGAATATTCCCATAAAAACTTCAGATACCCCGCGGGAGGCACGGGAGAAGATACACCGCGCCGCCGCCGCGGACGTGGAGGAGATCACAGAGGTGCTGGAACTGATGAAATACGCGGAAAAAGATCCGGGAGAGCGCGGGGTGGAGTGCATCCGTGCTATCTCCGAAATCGTCAAAAAGTATCTGGCATAATAAAAAGAAAACAAAAAACAGGAAAAATTTCCGAAAACACTTGCAATCCGGGGAAAAGTGTGATATAATAACCCACGTGTGTAAGCACGAATACGGAACAGTCCTCTGCGCAGCTCCGCATGAATGTTCTATGATTGGAAAGGAGTCGAATCCCATGAATAAGATCGACGCTTTTGTAAATGAGCAGCTGAAGGAAACCGTTCCCGCCTTCAATATTGGTGACACCGTTCGCGTGCACAATAAGATCAAAGAGGGAACCCGTGAGAGAATCCAGATGTTCGAAGGTACCGTTATCGCCCGTCACGGCGGCGGCATCTCCGAGACGTTCACCGTTCGCCGCGT
>JAZQDY010000225.1:0-8830 GCA_045547015.1 Eubacteriales bacterium
ACCGTACAGACGGCCGTCGATCTTCAGGTTTTCGTTCACGTAACTGTGATACCAGGGTTTGCTGTAATCGATGATATCGCTGTTGACGTTGGCAATATCCACAAAGCAGCCGGCGGGGATCATGGCGGTGAGATAGGTGGACACGTGGTTTACCACGTCTACCCGTTCGCCGGCAAGAATATTGTTCTCCAGCTCCGTGCGGCGGGCGGCGTCAGCCGTGCCGTCACCGGTGAGCCACTTGAAGGTCACGTCAAAGCGATCCTCCACGGCGGCGTTTCGCTTTTCGGTGGCATCGGCAATGATGTCACCCTTTTTGTCCGGATCGGGATTGTAGAAAGAGCTGTACTCGGTGTGTCCGCACCAGAGAGAGATCTCCTCGCCGTTGAAGGTTTCTGCGGGGAGATTGTCGGCAAGGGCGGGGTCTTCCGTTTCTGCGGGCTCGGTTTTGGCGGTGGTTTCTGCGGGATCGGTGGTTTCTGCGGGGGTGGGGTTCTTCGTGCAGGCGACAAGTCCTGCCATCATCACGAGAACCATCAGAAGAGACAAGATACGCATGGTCAAATTTTCCTTTCTGAAATAATTGGTTTAATCAGTGCATGCCATTATTATTTGGTGCGGGTCAAAATTTTTTCGCCGTTGTACAGCAAGATACCCATGCCGTCGCCGAACGGCTTTCCGCTTCTTATATAGTCAATGAAATTTTTCTGCAGCGTCGTGCTTGCAGGCAGGACGGACAAGTTGTCGTATCGATCCGTACCGAACACCCGCCACGCATCTTCAAACGTATCAAGCCGGCGGGTTTTCAGCAGTTTGAAGTTCTTTCCGAAATCCACAGTGTTGGATTTTTCGCCGAAGACCGCCGTGTACGGCGGGTACAAAAGCCACGTACGCAGTGTGATCGGAAGAATACCGTCTTTCAGCCTGTCGTAAAACAGGGCATACGCTTTGTCCAGCGATGCCTTGCACAGATCGGCACGCAGCGGACCGCCGGAGGGAATATGGCACCGGAGAAAGAAATCGCCCCTATCCAGCGTGTATTCACCCACCGTGATGGGCTCCTCCTCGTATTTTGCCATATCAAACTGCAGCCGACCGAGTGCTACACGTCTGTATTCGAAAAACACGTTGTACCAGGTAACCACAAAAGTACCGAATACCCCTTTTACCCGATAGCACTCGTCCATTTTGTACTTTATATCCTGCAGAAAACAAGTGAAGATCTCTTTAGACAGACCGGCATCTTCGTATGTTTTTTCAAGATACGGCGTGCACGCGAATACGAAAAGCAGGTCTCTCGTGTATTCTCCCACGCCGGGCATATCCATTTCGTGCAGGACAGGGAGTGCTTCCAGTATGGAGATTTTCCGGGTCATGTACTGCTCGGCAATACCGGCGAGACGGCTGTCGGCCAGTTCTTTGTATCGGAAATAATTCTCCCGATCCGTATCGGTGAAAAACGGTTCTTTTATGTACTTGTCAAACATGCTTAGGCCCTCTCGAAATATCTCTGCCTGAAATCCTCTACATTTACTACCGTGCCCTCGCGGCGGGATTCCTCCGCGGCAAAGACGATCATATGGTTGTCAACCGAAACGGCAATTTCGCTGAGCCAGGCACCGTCGTAGCCTTCGGTGAGATATTTGTGCAGGGTGTTTACGATTCCCTTGTCACCGCCGCCGTGGCCGCCGGCCAGAGAATGGTTGACCGCCTCGTTGTAGGGGTGCATGACGGAGGTCTCTTTCGTGGCAAAATCGTAATACCGGATCTCGTCCGTATCCGCGTCGCCGAAAAGTTCTCCTTTCGTGCCCATGATGTGCAGGCTTCTGCCGCCGCCCTTGTTGAAGGCACACATGGTAAAGGCGGCCGTGGCACCGTTTTCGAATTCCATATTCACAACCTGATGGTCCACCACGTCGTTATCGCACTTGAATACGCATTTGCCGTACTGGGTGGTGCGGAGTGCATTTTCCACGTCTGCATCCGTCGGCTCCACCTTGTTCGTAGCTGCCCTTCGGAACCACATATTCTGTTTATCTTCCAGATACAGCTTTACGGCGTTGTAGTAGCACGTTTCGCCGTGCGGGCAGCCGTCGATGCAGTATTCCGGGGCACCTGCGGGTGCATTCTCTTTTTTGAAATAACTGAGGCTGCCAAAGGATTGGACCCGTTTGCACCTGCTGTCCATGAGCCACTGGATAATGTCCATATCGTGGCAGGATTTGGCCAGCAGCATATTGTTGCTTTTGGCTTCGTTGCCCCAGTTGCCGCGGACAAAGCTGTGGCTCTGGTGCCGGTTGCCCACCGGCTCCAGATGATGAATGGAGATAACATCACCCAGCTTGCCGTCCAGAATGAATTTTTTGATCCGGCTGAAAAACGGCGTGTACCGGAGAACGTGGCACACGAGAACCTTCACGCCTTTTTCCCCTGCTGCCTTTGCAATATCCGCGCATTCCTGCGGCGTGGGAGCAACGGGCTTTTCCAAAAGGATATGATATCCTTTTTCAATGGCTTTCATGGCGGGCTCGTGGTGATAATGATCCTGGGTGGCGATGACAGCCACATCCGCAAGCTTAGGTTGTGCAAACGCCTCGTCCCAGTTTTCAAAGCACATTTCATCCGGGAGATTGTGCGTTTCTTTGATGTAATCCCGGCGGCCTTTGTTGGGGTCGGCTACCGCCACAACCGAAAAACTGCCCTCTTTCATGATATCGGTGTAGGCGCGCCCGCGGAGACCGGCACCGATCAGCAACACTTTCACAGTATTCATGTATGTACCTCCGTTTATTTTTCGTTCGTCTGATTGTAGGTGGGGAAAAGCTCCCGCCACACGTCCGTATGCGCTTCGCAGTCCAGATAATGGGCGAATTTTGCATTCTGCCGGTCGGTTGAGGCTGCCCCGTACGCATCGGCTACGGTGCTCAGGTAGTTTTCTTTCACGCTCTCGCAGAAGGCGTGCCAGCCCGCTTTCCATGCGCCGGTTCTGAGTTCCTCATTTCGTTCAGCAAACGATGCCAGAATCCGCTCTTTTTCTTCCCCTTTGGCGAGCGCGATGCCGTTTCCCTCCGGAGATGCCGTGAAGGGAATGAAGTCGATTACGTTGGTTTTCGTGTCGTATTTTACGGCAAGAGACGTATTCCATACATCACCGTCCACGGCAAAGGCGGGACTGATAAAGTGGAAATTCCCCTGTCCGTACAGGATGTGACCGCCCGCAAACGTCTCATAGCAGCCGATACAGTGGCTGTGCTGGCAGAGCACCACGTCCGCACCGTTTCTTACCATGGCGCGGCACGCCTTGTAAAGCCGCGGCGACGGATAGCGGCAGTGCTCCTTGCCGCCGTGATAGATTACAATTACCCGGTCGTTCTGCTTTTTTGCCGCCGCAATATCTTCCATGGTATCGTATTCATCATAGGGGCGGGAGCCCATCCGGTCATCGAGGGCGTAGGAATATTCATGCTCGCATACGGCGATGATCGCCACCTTTTCGCCGTCCTTTTCAAAGACGATATTCTTTCGCGAATCGGCATAGTTGTCACCGAAACCGGTATAGGAAAGCCCGGCTTTATTAAGAAGGGCGAAGGTGTCCCTTACCCCTTTTATCCCGAAATCGAAAAAGTGGTTGTTGCTTAGACCGCAGCAGTTGACTCCGATTTCGGCAAGAACCTCTGCTACCTCCGGCGCTGCCTTCAAAGCGGGACCGAATTTTTCAATTTCCTTTTCGCTTTCCGTCAGAACGCATTCCAGATTGACGAAATTGATATCGTTTCCCTGAAAAACGGGCAGCGTATCCGTAAAGAGCTTTTCGGTTTCCTTATTATGAAACAACGGGTTGGTAACGTGGGTGGGGGAAAGATCCCCCAGCAGCAATGCTTTCATAAACGTTCCTTCTTTCCGCGCTTTTATTTTGTTTGGATAATTGTATCACAAAAAGTCCAAAACAACAATGAACTATATTGAGAGGAAATATAGATTTTATGAACGATTTTAGTCCGTTACGCTGCGGATCACGTGACGCAGCACCGCCGTATGCCGGCTGATCACCGTATCAAATACCGTATGTATTTCGGGCTTGTGTTCGAAAATATATTTCCGCTGTTTTTTCACCAGCTTATCTTTGGTTTTGTCATCGTGCAGGGTGCAGGCGGCGATCAGATCGCAGTAGAGCAGGCACATTTTCGCGTGGTGCATAAGGAGGTTCCAGTTCTTGCACTTGTTCTGCTTTTTTTGAATGAACGCGCGGGAGAACGCCCGGATGAGTGCCTTTGCCTCTTCGCAGTTTTTTAGTATGATCTCTTTGTTTTTGTGTTCTTCAAACTTGTACAGGTCAAGCAGATCACTCAACTTCCGCAGGTAGGAAGCAACCTCACTACCCAGTGCGCCGAAATCCGCCGCGTAGTATTCGTCACAGATTTCTTCAAAGTCAGCCTCCTTGTTCCACAGTGTTTTCGCCATGGCGTAGGCGGCGATGCCGGTGGGGAAGGCTGCCTGATTCACCTGACAGCTTATCATGCCGTTCAGCCCGATTTTTTCGAGATTTGCCATATCCAGGTGAATTATTTTTGCTATATTATAACATCCGGGATCCGCATACTGGGCTTCGTACAGATGATAGTCAAAATCAAAACTGTCCCCGCCGAACAGCTCCTGCCAGGGCTTCAGCATAGCAAGATTTTCGCCCACCTTTTTGGGGAAGACGAGCTTGTTGCGCACGTAGGGCGGTACCTCAGCCTTTTCCGATCCGTCGTGATCCGTAAACGTCTTTCCGTACGTTCGGGTCAGCGGCGCGAACATCATGATAAACCGGTCGGGATTCGTAAAGCGGATATGCTGGGGCGCCCACAACAGATCCACATACACGAGGAACACGATCTTGACGTCCATATTGTTTTCGGTGAGCTTGCGGTCCAGCTCATTCAGCAGCATGACGTAATAATCGGCGGGACGCATTTTTGCACATTCTGTGCATTCGCAGTTGTTGTTTTCTCCGTCGCCAAGCCAGACGTGCATATGGGAAATTTCCGGATGTTTTTTACAGTGCGCCACCACGGCATCGGTGATTTTCTCCCGTACGACGGGATTGGAAAAGCACAGATTGGAGTTGAGGGGCTGTCCGTTCCAGAATTTCCGCTCCCCGTCCAGCTGTGCGAGATACGGTGCAATGGAGTCGGGAATCGTGTCTACCTTCTGCCAGTCGGTGCAGTGGATGCCGAAGGGTTCGCATGTCCAGGAGTGTCCCACCGCCTGATAGTGGAGACCCCGTTTTACGATCTCCTCCTCCAGCCGTTTCACGATATGATCCACGTCATCATCACTGATCGGCGCGGCGGGGATCACGGAGGTCCCGCCGTAATTATACCAGCGCTTGAAGAATTCACTGGGAGTCTGAAACTGGATATAGTACGAGTTCATGCCCACCTTGGGCAGCCATTCGATGGTATTGTATACATGCTCATAACTTACCTCGCCCTCGATGCAGATACCCCGGTGTCGGTAGGAGGGAGATTCGTTTACCTGTACGGTAATCTTTTCTTTTTCCAGCGTGAGGGAGGGAATCCTCTCGCCGTCCTTGCCGGGATATACAAAGCGGCAGCCCAGGGCAAACAGCAGACGGTACACCGCCATCAGTACAGAGCGTTCGTTGGAACCGGTGACAATACCGCCGCCGTTCAGGGTGTCTATAAATATGGTGTCGTCGTCTGAGGCGGGGACACTGCCGTCCAGTCCTACCCAGAGAATATCCTTGCGTGCGGGATCTCTTTCGTCGTAGACCCGGGCATCAATGAATGCGGTTGGATCCATTTGTTTCAGATACTTTGCAAGTTCATCAAAAGCATACTGTATGGTGGGGCTTTTGCCGATACGTGCGAGAATCAGGTTCGTCATGGTAAACACCTTTCTTTTTGGTTTTGTCAGACGCTGACGCGAAAAAATTAAATTATCCCATTTTTCTCATTTCCATGGGCGTACGGTCAAGGTATCTTCTGAACAGTCGCGAGAAATAGTTGTAGTTGTCAAAGCCAAGGAGCTGCGAAATTTCCGAAAGCGGCATGTCGCTCCCCGTAACAAATTCCTTTGCCACCAGCATTTTCTGCTCGTTTATATAACTTGTCAGGGTTTTGCCCGTCTCCCGGCGGAAAATGTAAGAAACGTATTCCCGGGAGAGATTCAGCTGTGCACTGATGCTTTGCAGAGTGAGCTTTTCGGTACATTTTTCATCTACGATTTTGAGTATCGTGTTTACGTACGCATTCTGTGAGCGGAGGGAGTTTTTCTCAAGAAGTTCCAGCAGAATGTAGTTGAGAAGATTGGCGATTTTTGTCTTTTGGAAAGGATCGGGCGGAATATGGCTGTACGGAAATACCTGTGTCAGCCGTTTTATATCCGAAGAAAAACTGTTCGGCAGATAGAAGGGAAGGGAGGGATCAAAACCGTCAAAGGCCTCGAAATTAAAACTCACGTACCGCACCGGCGCGTCTTCCTGCTTCCGCTCCCGTATCATGCCCGGCTTTATAAAGATTGCATCGTTTTTGTTCAGAACGTACGTAGTGCCGTTTACGCCGTACGTGATGCTGCCTTCCAAAACAAAGGTCAGATCGTAATAGGCGATCGGCTTTGGGGTAATCACAAAGCATCCCGGCAGCTTCACGTTGCAGTAGTGCAGAAGATTCTTTACGATGTATTGTTCCATTTTTTTTGCCTCCTTTTCCGCCGGACCTTAAAATTGTGCGAAAATAAACCGTGTTGATTAAAATCGTTCATTGCGCTGAAGAAAAGCTTGTATTATAATGGATAATGTACCGGTGCATACAACCATTATGCACCAATCAGCGGCAAAAGTCAATATAAATTTGTGCAATTCCGGAGAGTTTTTTATCGATATGACAGGAGGAACTCGTATGTTTGAAAAGGTAACGCCGGAGGCGGTGGGCGTCTCCTCAAAGAACGTGGAGAAATACGTGCGGCTGATGGAGCGGTATCATCTGCCCGTGCACGCTATGGTGATGATCCGCCACGGAAAGGTTTTCTACGAGAACTATTGGGAGCCGTTTCACGCGGAGTATCTGCACAGAATGTACTCCGTAACCAAAAGTTTTGTGGCGATCGCCATAGGATTTCTCGTGCAGGATGGGCTTGTGGATCTGGATGCGCCTGCCGTGTCCTATCTGGATGCGGAAATTACGAAAAACGCGGGCGAGTACGTAAAACGGCAGACCGTCCGCCATATGCTTACGATGTGCACGGGCGGAACCTGTAAAGTCAGCCACTTCTTCGCGGAAAAGCCGGCGGACAGACTGAAGCATTACTTTGACCGCTCCGCCCCGGAATATAAAGAGGTGCCGCATCTTCCGGGCACCGTTTTCGAGTATGACAGCACCGGCTCGTTCGTGCTCGGCGCCATCGTGGAGATTGTCAGCGGGAAAACGCTGCTTGCCTATCTGCGGGAAAAACTTTTCGATAAAATCGGCGTTTCCGGGGACGCGTACTGCCTTAAGAGCCCCGGCGGCCATACGTGGGCAGACTCCGCTCTGCTCTGCACCGCCATGGATCTTGCGAAAACCGCGCAGTTTTTGCTGAACGGCGGGGCGTGGAACGGGGAGCAGATCCTGGACGCCGCCTTTGTAAAGGAGGCAACCTCCAACCTGGTTTCTACAAACAGAACGGGCTACACGGCAGAGGATACGTACGGTTACGGCTATCAGATCTGGAAAACGGCACATGACGGCTTTGCTTTTTCCGGCCTCGGTCATCAGTATGCGGTAGCCGTTCCCGAAAAAGATATGATTTTCGTTATCAACGGATACAGCCAGGGGAATCCTGCGGCAGAAGAGATTATCCTCGGCCGGTTTTTTGAGGAGATCGAGGAGCCGGCTGCCGACGGCGCGCTCCCCGAAGATGCGGCGGCGTATGCAAGCCTTATGGAATATTCGAAGTCTTTGAAACTGTACGCGCTGGACGAGAGTGCGGAAAAAAATATTTCCGCAGAGATAAGCGGAAAAACCTTTGTCATGGACGAAAATCCCATGGGAATTTCAAAAATGAAGTTTACCTTTACGGATGATGTCTGTACGTTGGATTACACGAACGGACAGGGAGATAAAACCGTATATTTCGGAATGGGAAAGAATGTGTTCGGTAAATTTCCCGAGGAGGGATATTCCGATACGGTCGGCAATACATATGCGCCCGGCAACTATTATGCATGTGCCGCCAGTGCTGCGTGGGATCACGAGAGAAGTCTGAAAATTCTCGTGCAGGTGATAGACAAGTACTTTGGACGTTTGTATATGCGTGCCGTCTTTACCGAGGACGGACATCTGGCTGTTATGATGCATAAGGACAGCGAAGGCTTTATGGATGAGTACAGCGGGTATGCACAGGGAAAGCTGCAAGGATAACAGAAAAAATTCTGATTTGCAAGAACATGGCAGCAGCATCGTACTGCACTGTTAGAAACATCCCAATTGTCCTGTATGAAACTACTTGTTATTGTTTTATGCAGTTGAATTACCGCATCGCTTTCATCATCACACATTTCAAGTTTTCCATATAAAAATACGGGTTAGAAATGATATGCACTCCAAAAGTGTCTGCCTTTTGGAGTGCATATCAAAATGAAGTGAACCCAAAAGTTTAGACAAAATAAAAAGTATCAAATCATTTGTGAATGGCCTTGGGCGGACCGTAGTTCCGCCTGTGATAGAACAGAACCAGATGCTGTTGCGTTTGAGTCTGTAAATTCATAGGGGTAAAGATGAAGTAGAGTGCCAAAAAATCGCGCGGATTTTTGTACACATTTTCATGATAACATAAAGAAAAACACCCG
>JAZQDY010000226.1:0-4571 GCA_045547015.1 Eubacteriales bacterium
TCCAGCACCCACAGGAGTGAGCCGCGCCGCTCTTTTGTAAGCATCGTCTCCCGCAGTTCCAGATTTCGCCGGGTGGCGATATCCATATCCAGAAACTGTCCGGACTGGTAAAGATGCAGTTCGCAAAGGAACGCAATATCCGTCATCTGCATGGCGGAAATATAGCCTACCGCCGCCCCGGCGGCGATCATGGCGTAGCGATTTTCCGGAGATTCCTTCAGAGAAAACTGCTCCTCTGCCCGCTCGATACACTCGCTGCGGACGAAATACTCCGGATGCCCGTCGTCGGTAAGACAGCCGATCCGCTCTTCAATAAAGGCGCGGAGTCCCGGCAGAATATCAAAAGGGGTATTAATCAGAATCTCCCGGGGGGCGTAGGTGGAGATCTCATTTTCCAGATTGGCAATCATATCCCCGCCGGTAAAGGAAGTGGCCGCCACGTACGCCGTGGAAACGTCTGCAAAACAGATACCGGCACTCTCTCCGTCATAGTAGATCGTTGCCAGATAGTTATTCTGATTGTCGGTCAGGTGCTGCTTATCCGTTACCGTACCCGGTGTAATGATGCGCACCACATCCCGGCGGACGATTCCCTTTGCCTTGGCCGGATCCTCCATCTGCTCACAGACGGCCACCTTATAGCCCTTCTCGATCAGACGGCCGATATATTCCTCCGCCGCATGATACGGAACGCCGCACATAGGCGCACGCTCCGGCTCACCGCAGTCCCGACCGGTAAGAGTCAGTTCCAGCTCTGCTGATACCAGTTTGGCATCGTCAAAAAACATCTCGTAAAAGTCACCGAGACGGTAAAAGAGGATAAAATCCTTATACTGGTTTTTGATGTCCATGTACTGCTGCATCATCTGCGACAGCGCCATGTTACACCTCCGTTATTTCTCAGCGGAATGATGATCCGCGGATTTGGACGCACAGTCGGCATGGCAGGAAGAACAGTCGTGGGTGCAGGGACGTTTTCCGATAACGCGAAAATCCAGCTCATCACTGACTGCCTTCAGCATCGCGTCGCTTTCTTCCTTGGCACGCACGAAATTCTCGTAGGACGGCGCGGTGGTGATGGCTTCGTACAGCGTATCGATCCGTTTCTGAATGGACTGGATCAACACTTCCTCACGCTCCGGCTTTGCATATTCCTCCGTCAGCGCGGTCTGGTGTACGTTGTATTCCGTAATCATACGGATGATTCCCTCGTCTCCGTTGTACGCATCTGCAGCAGCCGTATATTCGGTATACCGCTTGTCCTCGCGGATCAGTTTTGCCAGGGCTTCAATAGCCTCTTTCATGGCAGGTGTCAGAAGTTCCGTCATTTTCAAAATCCTTCTTTCTGTATATGAGTAAAGTTTAAACAAGTTCAGCGTTCAGAGAGAACGTATCTGCGTCGGTAACCTTCACATTCACGAACTGTCCGATGAGGGACGGATCAGCAGTAAAGTGAATAGGTCTGGGAGAATCGCCCCGTCCCGTAATCTTTCCGGGATCGTTCCGGCTCACTTCTTCCGCCAGCACGCGCACCGTACGGCCTGTGAAGCGCTGATTGCGCTTCAGGGAGATTTCGTTTGCCAAAGCAAGCATTCTTTCAAAACGGGCAGTGCTTATCTCGTGAGGAATCTGTCCGGGCATCTCGGCGGCGGGCGTCCCTTTGCGGGGGGAGTAGATAAAGGAGAAAATCATATCGTACTCTACCCTGCGGAGCATTTCCATAGTCGCCTCGAAATCTTCTTCCGTTTCTCCGGGGAATCCCACGATAATATCGGAGGTAATGCTGATATCGGGAATGGCTGTCTTCAGCCGCTCCGTTATTCCCAGATATTTTTCCGCCGTATAGCGGCGATTCATCCGGGCAAGGATCGCATCCGAGCCGGACTGCACCGGCAGATGAAAATGCCGCACAATCTTTTTCTCTTCCGCCATCACCTGAATCAGCGCGTCGGAGGCATCCTTCGGGTGGCTTGTCATAAACCGCACCCGGAAATCCCCCTCCAGCCGGGCAATGGAACGAAGAAGCGACGGAAAATCCGCGTCTGTGAGATCCTTGCCGTAGGAGTTTACGTTCTGCCCGAGCAGAGTGATGTCCTTAGCGCCGCCGGCGATAAGGGCGCGTGCTTCCTCCAGGATTGCCTTAGGAGTACGGCTGCGCTCTCTGCCTCGGGTATAGGGTACGATGCAGTATGTGCAGAAGTTATTGCATCCGTACATAACGGACAGCCACGCCTTATAGGGCACCGCCCGTGCGGTGGGAATTCCCTCCGCGATCCCGGTGGATTCGCCGATCACAAAACGGCGCTTCTGTCCGGCAAGGGCGCCTGCTACGAGAGACGGCAGGGTGTGGATAGAGCCGGTATCAAATACGAAACTCACGTAAGGGTAGCTGTTTTTCAGCTGATCGGCCCTATGCTGCTGGGTAACCATGCAGCCGCCCACACCGATAAGCACCGACGGATCCGCATCCTTCAGATGCTTATACTGTCCGATAATGGACAGCGCTTTTTTCTCTGCGTGCTCACGCACGGCACAGGTATTGACGAGAATCAGCTTCGCCTTTGCGGGATCGTCCGTCAGCCTGTATCCCATGAGGACGGCAAGCCCCGCGATCCGTTCGCTGTCCGCTTCATTCTGCTGACAGCCGAAAGTCTGCACGTAACAGAGAGGCGCGTCATCACCCGTCCGACCTTCTTTCTCATGCATCTGTGCTACGGCTGCAGCAAAGCGGAACTGCGCCTCGATTTCCTCCGGGGAAAGCTCGCTGGGCGCGCGTGTGTGTATAGTATTCATACTCGGAGTCCGTTACCTCCCTCACGTATATTTTTTCTGAAGAAGCACTTCGGTATGCGTCGTCTTTGCGGCTTTTCCCGAAAAGACTGTATCCAGATTATTATACTCCATTATGCGAAAAAAGTCAACCGCAGAACACGGATCGACAGAAAAACCCGCCGGCAAAACCGGCGGTTTTTTATACTGATTCTCAATCCTCTTTCTCTTTCACCGTAATGAACGTATCCGCATACGGCAAAGACAGAATCCAGTCGCAATAGGTGTGCCATTCCGGCAGTTTATGATTGCGGCGGGCATAGTACATATTCACAAGATTTTCGTAATTCATGGTGCAGGTGCGCATCTGGTTATAGGACGAGGGCAGGATCTGAATCATATCGTCCCACAAAGCACGCTCCTTCGTTTCCACAAAGGCAAGACGGCGCTTTTCCAAAAAGGCGATGGTGACGTCGAGGCAGGAAAGTGCCTCGTCCGTCATACGGTCACAGCTGAAATCCTCCCGCGAGAAAGGTTTTGCGTGAATCTTATGCATGGTGCTGGTGGAATTGGCAGTGGTGCCTACCTTGTACGTATCAAACTCCTTCCACCAGTAGAGCGGCGCGGTAATATCCACAGAAACAAAAATCTGTCTTAAAAATTTACGGTGATCCGAACCGGAACGAGCCAGCCGCCCTCCCAGAGACAGATCGTTTTCCCCTACGATATATTCCCCGTTTTCATCGTACGCGCTGTCACATTTATCCCAACTGTTCAAAGGGTTACGCATACCGCGCAGGGCGTTTTTCAGATTCATCACGGACGTTCTTTCCAGTTTAATCATACTGTCTCCTCCCAAAAATACATACTCCTGTACTATTTATATCATAATCCTTTGAAAAAGTCAAGGCAAATCCCGTAAACTCAGTGAAATCTGCGTCAAAATGTATAATTGACGGAAAGCGGGCAAAAATAGCGTTGCAGTAAGAAATCAATCCCGCCCCGGGGGACTTTTCACCGGGGAGAAAGGCCATGCATATGAACAACAGTACAGAAGCAAAAAAGCAAACCCGCATTCTTATCCTTTCTTTAGCGGTCGTTGCCGTGTTCGCCACGGTGATGATTCTGATCACTTCCCTTGGGGGCAGCCGGCAAAGCGGCGAAAAACCGCCCGTTACGATGGACTCTCCGGCGGAAACCGCCCTCCCGAAAAAGGAAACAGACCCCTCCCGTCCCGGCGTATATCCAGAAACGGTAAACAAACAGGAAACTGCCGCCACCTCCGAAAGCACCGACGCCCTCTCCCCCGCAGATGAAGATACTGCCTCGGTAAACGCCGGCGAGAATGCCCTGCCCGATTTTATCTCTCCCCTCACCGGCGTGATCGCCAAAAACTTCAGCACAGAGGTACCCGTGTATTCTCTGACCATGGACGACTACCGCACCCACTGCGGCATTGACATCGCCGCAGAGCTGGGTGTCCCCGTCCGTGCGGCGGCAGAAGGAACGGTAACAGAAGTATGGGAAGATCCCATGATGGGCAAATGTCTCCGCATCACCCATCCAGGCGGTGCGGTCAGCATTTATAAGAATCTGGCGCCCGAGGTGCCCACGGAGATCACCACCGGTGCCGCCGTGCAGGCCGGTGACATTATCGGAAGCGTGGGCGAGACAGCGCTCGTAGAACTGGCAGAAGCACCGCACCTGCATTATGAACTGCTCATCGACGGCGTGCCCGCCAATCCCGCAGATTTTATGCTGATCGGCGGTACGGATACCGCCTACGAGGGGTAAAACAGGCA
>JAZQDY010000227.1:0-2235 GCA_045547015.1 Eubacteriales bacterium
CGCCTGCGGCCTTTTTCAGCAGTTTTCCGCCCAACCGGCGCACCACCTGCAATCCTCCCTTCGCCCAGCGAAGACGCTGGCGGAAGGACTGGCGGAGATCGGTGGGCTGTTCGTCGAAAAAAACGGCGTCGGACGCATACCCTATCGTACGGCCGCGCAAAACCTGATCGGCAGTAAACTCCAAATCCTCCGTGAGAAGATGGTACGGCCACGGATCCCCGTCCTTTATCAGTTCCATAAGAACTTCTTTTGTAAATCCAAAGCCTGTCCCCGATACCGCACTGCTGGTTCCCAAGGCCATCCGTACGCCGTTCAGATACCGCGACTCCCTGAGGAACGAAAGGGCATATCCGGCGGAAATCCAGTTGTCTCCGAAATTGATGGAAGCACGGTAGCCGGTAACGACGGGGAACCCCGCATCAAAGATCCGGTGCATAGCAGCAAGGCAATCATCCGCCAGAAGATTGTCCGCATCGAAGATAAAATACCGCTCATAACGGTACCCTTCCTCCTCCATGTGAGAAAGGAGGCAGGAAAGTGCGTATCCCTTCCCTATCCTCGCGCAGTCGAAACGTTCCCATACCACGGCACCGGCCGCCCGCGCAATCTCTGCCGTATCGTCCGTACAGTTATCCGCCAGAACGAACACGTCCGCCGGCATGGATTGACGCCGCACCGATTCAATGAGGGCGGCGATCACCGCCGCCTCGTTCCGGGCACAGATCAGCACGGCGCTGGACGGTGCTGCCACTGCTTTCGCGTTCTCTTGCGAGTTTTTTTGGCGGATCAGCCGGGGAATCAGCAAAAACAAAAGCTGATGACCGCTGCACAAAAAAAACAGAACAGAAAAAGCGGTCAGAATTTTCAGAATCATACAGGCACCTCTCCTTTTCTGCTTATATTATACCAAACACAGCATTAAGAAAAAAGTCGGTGCCCTATTAAGATTTCATTAAGGTTAAACGAAATCCCGCATATCCTCCCCCGTTCACAAAAAGCAGAACGAGCAAAATATACGGGAAACAACATATTCAAATTACCGGATCGGCTCCAGCATAAACTCAGCCTCGGCGTTTACAGAGCCGTCCGCGCGGACGGAGCGGACGTAATACGTTCCATCGTACTCGCCGCAGTAGATCTTCAGCGTTTCACCAAGGGGAGCCTCGGACACGAAACTGAGCACGGAGGTAATCACCCGGCTGTTCTGTATTTCCGGGAAGAAAGAACAAAACAGATCGGGATACCGCGTGTTGTTCATGTGCCTGTTCTGATCCACGTCAGGATACAGCACCGTTCTCTCTCCGCGCAAGGTAAGCGGCACCTCCGGCGGGATACGGAACCGCACCGGCAGATCCAACTCCAGCGGCTCGTCTTCCCAGTAATGCAGCGGCACTTCCCCTACCCTGTGCAGTTTGCGATCCTCTACGCCCACCAGAGCCCAGGCGCTGGTGGCTTCCGCTACGATCACACCGTCACGAAGAATGCGGTAACAGCGGTTATAGGTAACACCCCGGCTGGCAACCGCCCAGGTTTCCACCGTAATGGATTCGTAGGCATGGATCGGTGCGTACACGCTGAGTCCCAGCCGGCTGAGAATAAACGCATAGCCCTGCGCAAGCAATTCCTCATAGGATGGCTTCTGCGCCAGCATCTGCTTATTGCTGGCATCCTCCATATACCGGAGAATACCGCTGGCACTGACGATACCGTTCATATCCGCATCGTGTATATTCACAATATAGTTTTCTGTCCACTTCATAAAAAAGCATCCCCATCGTCCGTTATTCAATGAATAAGTATAGCACACCGAAAATAAACTTTCATCACGATTTTGCAAACAAATTGTGAAGACATCCGGCAGGGTAAAATTTTTCACAATTAGCAAGAAGATACAAAAATCTGATTGCATTTGCACAGCGTCTATGCTATAATGAGAATAATATTGCGGACATCCGCAGAATTTTCGGAGGAATCAATTATGGCAGAAAACAGATACATCGGCGCATATCCGGTCATCGGTATCCGCCCCACCATCGATGGGCGACGCGGTGCTTTGAAAGTACGCGAATCCCTGGAAGAGCAGACCATGAACATGGCACGTGCCGCCGCCAAGCTGTTCACGGACAATCTCAAATATTCAAACGGCGAACCGGTTAAGGTAGTCATCGCCGATACCACCATCGGCCGCGTAGCGGAAGCCGCCGCCTGTGCCGAAAAATTTCAGCGGGAGGGTGT
>JAZQDY010000228.1:0-2283 GCA_045547015.1 Eubacteriales bacterium
TTGGCTCACAGAACGACATGGCTACGACCCGACTTGGCTGCCGGCATCGGCAACATCCACGGCAAGTATCCCGCAAACTGGCCGGGTCTGCGTTTCGACGTTCTGGAAGCCGTAAACAAGGAAGTGGGCGAAATGCCGCTGGTTCTTCACGGCGGTACAGGTATCCCCGCTGAGATGATCAAGAAAGCCATCTCCCTGGGCGTTTCCAAGATCAACGTAAACACCGAGTGTCAGCTGACCTTCGCTGCCGCTACCCGCAAGTATATTGAAGAGGGTAAGGATCAGACCGGTAAGGGCTTTGACCCCAGAAAGCTTCTGGCGCCGGGCGTGGAGGCAATCAAGGAAACTGTCCGCGAAAAGATGGAACTGTTCGGCTCCGTCGGCAAGGCATAAATAACATTTTCACACGGAGCCGCAAGGCTCCGTGCGTTTTTTGGGAGGATTTTTTATGAATCAGGAACGACTGTCTCTCACTTCCCTCGCGGCGGCACTTGCCGATGCCATGGGTATCGATGCGCCCCGTGAGGCTGCCCCTGCCGCCCGGCCGCTTGTGGATTTTGTAAACACTGCTTTCGGCGGCGCCCGGGCAGATCGGCTGTTTATGTACAATCCGGACGCCATCGCCCAGTGGGTATCGGAAAAATACGCCCCCTTTCTGCAGGAGGCGGAACAGATCGCGCCGCTTTCCATCCCCTTTGAAACGGTGATGCCCTCCGTCACGCCGGTGTGCTTCGGCACCATGTACACCGGTGTTCTGCCCGCCGTGCACGGTATCCGCAAATATGAAAAGCCCATCATCCAGACTGACTCCCTGTTCGACGCCATGATCCGGGCAGGCAAGCGGCCTGCCATCGTGGCGGAGACAAACAGCAGTATGTCCAAAATCTATCTGGGCCGTGAGATGGATTACTACATTTACGACACCATCGCCGAGGTAAACGCCAAGGCGTGCGAGCTGATTCTGGAAGACCGATATGATATGATCGCGGTATACAACGGAAACTACGACGCACGGATGCACAAAAACGGCACGGAAGCCCCCCTTGCCCTGGGAGAGCTCCGGGCAAACGTGCACGCCTTCGCCCAGTTTGCCGCCCTGATCCGCACCCATTGGACGGCACACCGCACGCTGATCGGATTTGCCATGGACCACGGCTGCCACGATATCGACGGCGGCTGCGGCTCCCACGGACTCGACATGGAGGAGGATCTGCACATCGTGCACCGCTACGGCGTGCTGTAAAGCCGATCATTTTCGGTAAAATGTATAGCAAAAAGAGGATTTTGTGCAAAATTCTCTCCGGCACGTCTATTGACAATTCCACCCACAAAGCGTACAATATACGGGTATGCTTGCGATATGTTTTTACATATAAAATTCTAAAAGATTTGAGGCTGTTTGTTGTGCAGATACTGATTACTTTATCCATTGCCATGCTGGCAGGACTGCTCATGTCCCGCCCAGCAAAGCTTCTGAAGCTTCCTGCCGTTACGGCGTACCTGGTTGCCGGACTTCTGGTAGGTCCGTACCTTCTCGGCGCCGTCGATTTTTCCGTGATCGGACTTCCGGTGAACCACCTGGGCTTCTCCCCGGCGGATTTCGGTCTGGCGGAAGGAAGCGTGAAAAACAGTGCGTTTGAACTGATCAGCGACGTAGCCCTGGGCTTTATCGCCTTTGCCATCGGCAACGAGTTCCGTCTGTCGGAACTAAAAACCATCGGCAAGCAGGCCACCGTCATCGGTGTTCTGCAGGCAATTGCCGCCACCGTTCTGGTAGACGCGGCACTGATCGGCCTTTCCTTTGTCATGCCGGACGTGCTTTCCGTATCCACCGCACTGGTGCTGGGTGCCATCGCCACGGCTACCGCCCCGGCGGCTACGCTGATGGTGGTACGGCAGTACAAGGCGAAGGGTAAGCTGACCGATCTTCTGCTCCCCATCGTTGCGCTCGACGACGCGGTGGGTCTTGTGGTATTCTCCATCTCCTTCGGCATTGCCCGTGCTTTGGACAACGGCGCGGTAAGCCTCGTGTCCGTTCTGCTGAATCCGCTTCTGGAGGTAGTGTTCTCTCTGCTGCTTGGATTCATTATGGGATGTCTCTTTACCGTTTGCGAGAAATTCTTCCACTCCGGCTCCAAGCGTATGTCCCTCTCCATCACCTTCGTTCTGCTGACGGTTGCGCTCTCCATGCTCCATTTTGAGATCGGTGAGGTGGAGATCGGCTTCTCCTCCCTGCTGGTATGCATGATGCTGGGCACGGTGTTCTGCAATATGTGTGATTTC
>JAZQDY010000229.1:0-6448 GCA_045547015.1 Eubacteriales bacterium
CTGCAAGGGCAAACAGGCTATCAGTGATCCTCCGCAGAGCAACAATGCCAGCGAAAGACAAATATAGCGAATCACCGGTTTCATCAAAGATCGCCTCCCAATCAGCCAAGCAGTCTCTCAAGCCAGATAAGACCAAGATCAAATGCATCGTATAAACCGGATTTCATATCCTGCTTAACGATCCGTTCCTGGGCGGAAAGTGACTTGTCCGTCTTCACAATCTGAATCAGCACCTTATCAGGTACTTCTTTATCATGCACCGTTTTCGTAGTCATGATCGTCATCTGCAGAACGTACGGATCTTCCAGAAAGCCGTAACAGATCGTATTCTCGCCGCGAACAAGGGGTCTTCCCTTGTACATGAGGAATTTCCCATCCACAGTAGCTTCTAAAATATTCTTATCATCCATTTTTACAAAATTCCTTTCTTAGAGCTGCACACTGTTTATATTTTACTATATTTTGCACAAAAAGTCAAGAGATACGCATAGATTCGGGAAAAAGGATGACGGCATACGCCGTCATCCTTTTCTCTGTGCAGCTTCATACGTCTTTCTCAATGATTTTCAGATTGGTCGGCAGAATGCCCGCCTGTTCGTACACGATTTCACTGATTTGTGCCACTTCGCTGGGAAGAAGCCCTTCTGTTTTCACAATAACGCTGGCTGTATCCCCGTTTACAACCGCCACACACTGCTCAAAGCCTTTAGCAAGAATCAACGTTTCAATGTTGGACTCGTTTTCTATATCCACAGCTATCTGCGTAATTCCGTCCAATGCCTCCGTTTTCATGGCTTCCACCGCCGTACCGCTTTCCGCTACGGAAAGCAGAACTTCCATAGCTTCATCCCGGGCTTGCTGGCGGCTGAGCTGCATAGCTTCGAAATAGTTATATACCGGCTCACTCCCTGACTCATCCGCTGACGGGTTCCCGGCGGTAAGTGCCTGCATGTCGATCGCCAGATCCCGCGTCTCACTGTCGTCTGCGCCGTAAAGGATCAAATTCAGAAGAACGGCGACACCTACGAGAAACACTGCACAAACCACAACTGTTCCCTTTTTCCCGATTTTGTTCATGACCTTGACCGTACCGTCGCGCAATGCGGCCATTTTTTCTTTCCATGCTGTACCTTGCTTCATAAACTGCCTCCTATGTACTGATTTATGTTTCATATATATGAGCTGTCTATAAAAAATATGACCTTGGAAATTCATTTATGTTCCGGCTACACGGATTCGTGAAGCTCCGATGCCAAGTGCTGCCGACAAAAGTTCCGTTATTGTCCGCTGTATCTCGCTGTCCTCACCGTGAGAGCACACTACCGCCACACCGCGGATTTTCGGATAAATCTCCTGTATCAACACCGGCGTTCCGCCCTCCGACTGCTCAATTATCACGTACTCCTTGGCGGCAGGAGAGCCGTTTTCCGCATACACGTATTCACTGGCACCGTCCAGTGTCAGAAGAACGTGCACCTCCGTTATGCCATGCACTTGCCGGCAAAGTGCAGCGATGCGCGACTCCAACTCTTCCGTATAATAACGGATCGTTTCGCTGTTATCTTCAGACTGTATACCGGTTTTTGTGCTGTCGGCGATTTTTCCGCCCCATAAAATTAAGATGAAACCAACACACACAAGCACTGCCAGCCATCCGTTCCCCTTCATCTGCTTGATTCGTGCCCACAGGCGTTTGGGCTGATCTACTGTTTCCATATTTCCTCCGTTACAATCTGCGGTATTTCCCCATCGACAACAACTTCACAGGGGCAGCCGAGAACATCACTCACATATTCCGCCACCCGGTTTTCCGGCAGAGCGCCGATAGATACAGCCGTAACACGCAGAAAAGCAAGCATCAGCGTGCCGTCCCCCTCCTGCTCTATAAATGCTTTTACTTTTACCGATCCGTTTTCAAGCGCAAATCTGTTTTCAATCAGTTCTGCCGTATCCTCTTCGATATTTTCCAAGCTGAACTGTATTACCCATTCCCTTGCATTTGTTTCCAGGTCGGAAAAGGCAGCTGCATCCGGAATAATCAATCCTATAAACTGCTCGGGCAGAGCTTGGATGCTTTCAAAAGCGTTCGCGATCGGCACGGCAGCTGCCAGAATCAAAGTGAGTGCCGCCAGACAGGAGATTGCTTTTTTCATCCCACGCTCACCGGAACCCGGCGCGAGAATCCCGATAAGAGCGCTCATTATTGTCAAAAAAATAAAATTGCTCATCACCAACTGCCGCCTAACAGCGTTAACAACGTAATCGCAAACAGAAACAGAATGGACATAAGGGCAACTACCGCAAGAATACAGCCAAAAACACCGTGCACCTCACTGAGCATTTTCCCCTCCTGCTCACAGCCAAGCATTTCTGCAGCCCCCTGACATACAATTAAAACAAATCTGTGCAGCAGAAGCTGCAGAAGAATAGGCAATATCAATGTAAGCAGTACCAATACACAAAGTGCCCCTGCCGTTGACCGAATCAGAGAAAGACTCCCGGTAACGGTCGACAAGGCATCAGAAACGGCGCCGCCAACAAGCGGGATCATATTTCCAAGGGCAAACTTTACCGTTCGCAAAGAAAAGGAATCTGCGCTTCGAGAAAGAATGCTTTGTGCACCGATGACGAAACCAGTGATCAGTGTTAAAAAGCCAAGCAAAACAGTGAATGTCTTTCGGATACATTTTGCAATGCACTCCGTACGAACAAATTTACTGACAGAACCTGCGATGCTCAAGCAGTAGGAGATTCGTATTAATGGGAGTAATAGAGTACTTCCTACGTTCTGAATCAGCGTAAATAAAAGCATCAGCGCAGCGTGTGACACCGCAGCAGCAGTAAGATGGCCGGATGCGGCAGTAATCGCCGCGGCAAGCGGTGCAGTAGACGCCGAAAGCGAGCTGAGTGACTGCAAATAGGCAATGGCATTTCCTAAAAGCGTATTCACGCTTTCTGACAGCGTAATTCCGAAAACCAAAGCAGTGCAAAGAGAAAAAGCTTCCTCCACCCCGGGTGTGCAAAATGATTTCTTTACGGTTTGAAACAGGCCGGAGCAAAGCACCATAGAAAATATCCGAATAAACAACGCTGTCGAAGAAGGCCACGCATTATGCAGTGCTGACAGAACTTTTTCTGACACAGTAGAATAACTAATAATATTTTCTATTTCCGAAGCGCCTTCCGGTGTATACAGTATGTCAGCGTACTCTCTCTGCACCTCTTCCGGCAATCCGTGAATAAACTCTTCCATTTCCTCAGAAAAAGCACCGCCAATCCCCTCCTCAAGGGCACAGACAGGCACAGAGAACCGGAGAAACAGAAAAAGAATACCTACCGACACTATAAAACGTTTCATGTCAGCATCTCCCGGATCAGAGTCATTATCCGTGTAACCAAAGGCAAGGATAAAAGCAAAATTTCCGCTTTTCCTACCAGTTCCACCTGTGTCGCAACCACTGACTCCCCGGCTTCCCTGCATATATCTGCACCGATTTGCGCAATTACCGCAATCCCCAGTGCCTTGCACATAATGCCCATCTCTTCGGAAAAAGCAGAAAGCTCCATGGTGTCCCGAATAAACTGCAATGCTTCCCCGGATTTCGACAGGGCAAGTGCAAACAGAATCAGCGTGCCGCAGATCACAAACAGAACCGAAAGTTCCTTCTGCTGCGGCTTGAGGTAGAGAGAAAACAGCACCACAAAAACCGCAATTCCAACGCCGCCAAGGATTGTCATAAGCCAAACAGATTTTTTACTTTCAAAAACAAACCGCTGATCTGTTCCAGCACGATCAGAAGAACAAGGACAATGCCCGCGAGAGAAACAAGCATTGCCTGGTCATCTCTTCCTGCACGGCTGAGCACGTGATATGCCGCCGCTACCAATATACCGATACCGGCAATTTTCAAAATAATTTCTGCTTCCATGATACTTCCTTATCTGTAAATTTTACAATAACAGCACAATGATGGAAATCACCAATAGTATGGGCAAGGAAACGTACAGTTTATTTCGCTGTGCAAACACTTCTTTTGCGTGCATCAGGCGCTCTTCCAACAGTTCAAGACAGTAATTGCACGACGCCAGCGCATCTTCTTTATAACCGACACCTACTTCTCGCCAAAAATTCCGAAGTATTCCTCCCTCTTCTTCCAATACGCATGCAATTTGTTCCATAGCTTCTCCTGTTGGAAAAGTCATAATTATACGGACGATTTCCGGTTCCACTTCTCTGGAATGCTCGGGAAAATCTGAAAACAGATCGGCAGCGGGCGTACTGAAGAGTGAAATTTTTCTTTGCGCATACCGCACCAAAAAAATCACAGACGCCAATCTTCCGATTCTTTGCTTCGCCGTGCGGCGAAACTGTAAACCTATCAGCACACCGGACAGCAGCAAAATGCACGCGCCGATCAACCGCAGCACGGCAAAATCTCTCCAGAAGCATTTGTGATTCTGTGCAGAATGGAACCGCCGGATCTGTATAATCCGGCGAGTGTCGGAAATACACCGCCGTCAATCAAGTCACGCAGTTCTTCTCGTGAAAAAATATCATCCATAGTTCCGCCGTGTGCGGAAGCCACGACAGCAACGCCGGCTGCCGCACATTTTCGGATTGCCCGGGCGTCCTCAGTACCGGCAATTTCATCGCAGAGCACAACTTGCGGCGACATTGTACGCACCGCAATCTCCATGCCAACATCGCGTGGATAGCCGCTGAAAACATCCATGAGCCCGCCTTCAATACCGGCTGTAAGCTCAAAACGTGTATCAATTACGGCAACGCGTACAGGCTGTTCTCCTCCCGACAGAAGAAAGGCAAGCTCACGCAGCGCGGTTGTCTTTCCCACTCCGGGTGCCGACCATATCAGCATTCCGCGAACACTGCTCTCCGTTTTTACAAATGGATACAAGGTGTCAGCAGCACCTATACATCGCAACGGTATACGAATGGAAAGGGAGGAAATGTCACTTACCATTTCCAGATCGCCTCCTTTACAGACTGCACGTCCACAGACACCTACCCGAAGACCGGTGTCTGTAAAAATATAACCTTCACGAATCGTATCGCTGTGTGCATACAAGGAATGACCGCACAGCGCAGAAAGAGTCTGTGCAAGATCGGCATCAGTGCAAATGACTGAGGTACGCACATTATTGCCCTGCACGGTGATATATGCCTGTCCCCCTCGGCAAAGACGGATCTCGTTACACTTCCCGCCGTATAAAGCGGCAGCCGACAGAACTGCGTCTGCAATGTGTTCCGGCAGAACATGCAGTGCGGCTTCAAACGGTGATGAATACGTTGTCCTATTCATTCTTCTCTCCTCCGTTTTTGGGTACACATCATACATATGCGGCGATGGAAAAAATATGCACAAAAAAAGAGACGTTGGGAAAAACCAACGTCTCTTTTTTGAAATCCGAATTACTCAGCGTAAACGCTGACCTGGCGTCTGCCGTTAGCGATATGCTCAAACTTAACCTTACCGTCAATCAGAGCAAACAGCGTATCATCCGTACCGCGGCCAACATTGTTGCCGGGATGGATGTGCGTGCCTCTCTGACGGATGATAATATTGCCGGCGATAACAGACTGACCGTCTGCCTTCTTTACGCCAAGGCGCTTGGATACGCTGCCACGTCCGTTCTTCGTAGATCCGACACCTTTTTTATGAGCGAAAAACTGTAAACTAATACGAATCATGGTGATATCCTCCGTTAATATTTTGGCTAATCAATCGTCTTTGACTTCCACATCGAGATACTCGTAATACTCCTCAAGAAGATCATTGAGCTGGTAGTAGTATCCCATAAACAGGCCGGAAATCGCATACTGCTTTTTTTCGTCAGCACCCGTCTCCGGTAAAGCATCCATTGCCTTTACCTCAATCTCAGCATCGTTCTCGCTGATCGTATAGGTTACGTCAGAAGCATACGCTACCTCAATCGTATTAAGAAGAAGCATAGTCATAGCGGAAATCGATGCACAGAGAATGTCTTCCCCGCTTTCACCGTAACCGGTATGCCCCTCTTCGCGAAATCCGTAAAAAACGCCGTCGCGACGGTAAAAAGTAATCTTCGTCATGCTGTGAACCTGCCTTTACGTATGCCGTATCGAGCGGTACTGTCAAAAAGACAATCAGCCTTCGATCTTTTCGATCTGCAGTTTGGTGTACGGCTGTCTGTGGCCGTTCTTCTTCTTCTCGTTCTTCTTCGGCTTGTAGGTCATAACAACAACCTTCTTTGCCTTGCCGTTCTTTACGACGTTAGCCGTAACCTTGGCACCGGCAACAACGGGGTTGCCAACCTTAAAACCGTCTGCGGTAGACAGAGCCAGAACGCGATCAAACTCAAACTTTTCGCCTGCTTCTACATCCAGCTTCTCAACGAAGATGATATCGCCTTCGTTAACCTTGTACTGCTTTCCGCCAGTTTCGATAAC
>JAZQDY010000230.1:0-3962 GCA_045547015.1 Eubacteriales bacterium
GGCGGCGGCAGTGCCGATGCGGCGGCGGTTCTCCGCCTTATGAACAAACACTTCAACAACCGGCTGACCCAGGATGAACTGTGCCGGATCGGCGGTGAGCTTGGCTCGGATATTCCCTTCTGCATCACCGGCGGCACCTGCCGCTGCGAAGGTGTGGGCGATATTCTCACGCCGGTAAAAACCTGCCCCGACTACACCGTACTGATTGCCAAAGCGGACGGCGGCATATCCACCCCGGAGGCGTTCCGTCTGCTGGACGAACGCTGCGGCGATTTCTCAAATCATACGCCCAGAGATCCGCAGAAAATCTACGACGCCCTTTCCTGCGGCAACGTGCGTGCCCTGACCCACAGCGCGTACAACATTTTTGAGGACGTGATCCTGCCCATCCGCCCGGATGCGGCAAAGCTCAAAACCTTCATGCTGGACCGGGGCGCGGTTACCGCACTGATGAGCGGCAGCGGTCCTTCCGTTTTCGGTATTTTCGTCTCCGATGCCCGTGCGGAATTCTGCGCGGCGGCTATTCGGAAGATGGGATTTTTCGCCGCTGCCTGCCGTACGGTAGGATAAATTCAATACACGCACGGAAAACCGCTCCTTTTCGGAGCGGTTTTCTTTTTTCCTTGACAACGCTCCGCCATTGTGGTATACTATTGAAATCAAGAACAATTCCCAATTTCGCATCGCGCAATTTCAGAAAGGACCCGCGGCACCATGAAACGAAACGCCTATATGACCGGGCATAAAAAACAGATTCTGGATTTTCTTATGCAGCATAAGGAGAGACACTATACCGTAGAAGAAATCGTCGACGCGCTGTCCTGTGAAACACCGTGTCCGGGAAAGAGCACCGTCTACCGGCAGATTGCAAAGCTATGGGAAGACGGCATCATCCGTCGGTTTGAATCCGCCGATTGTGACAGCTTCGTGTATCAGTACGCGGTGGGCGAAGGATGCGACCATCACTTTCATCTGAAATGCGCCCGGTGCGGCAAACTGATCCACATGGAGTGCGATAAGCTGCAGGACGTGCGTGAACACATTCTGAAAGATCACGGCTTTCTGATCGGCGGGGCATCTGTAATCTACGGCGTGTGCGCCGCCTGCACCGAATCTCACTGAACGCAAGGGTGTAAAAACATGAAAAAACTGTTTTGTCTCGTACTTTCGCTTCTTCTCATCGGCACCCTCACCGGGTGCACGACAGCACCGAAAAAAGAGGACGGGCGGCTGTCCATCGTAGCCACTGCCTTTCCGCCCTACGATTTTGCCCGTGCCGTTGCCGGGGATCTTGCAGATATCACTATGCTCATTGCGCCGGGTACGGAGACCCACTCCTACGACCCGTCACCCAAGGACATACGGAAAATCCAAAATGCGGATATCTTCCTCTACGGCGGCGGTGAATCCGACGCCTGGATGGATGGTATCCTTTCCTCGATGGATATGGATTCGGTCACGGTCATCGCCATGACGGACCTGGTGCCTCTGCTGACGGCGGAAGATGCCGCAGGGTTGGCATGCACGGTGGATCACGATCATGAAGAGCATGACCACGGACACGACGGGGACAACGCCCACGACGAGCACGTGTGGACCTCTCCCTATCACGCAATCACTATTGTGGAAGCGATCCGGGACGCGCTCATAAAAGCTGACCCGAAAAATGAAGCGGCATATGCAGAAAACGCCGCCGCCTACACTGCTGAGATTCTTACACTGGCGGAAGCTTTTGCTGACACGGTGAAAGACGGTTCACAGAAACCCCTCGTTTTTGCCGATCGGTTTCCGTTTCTGTATTTCTCTGAGGCATTCGCCCTGCCTTACCGCGCCGCATTTGCCGGATGTGCCCATGAAACAGAACCGGGTGCGCAGACGATTGCTGCACTGATCGATCTTGTAAAAGCGGAACGAATCCCTGCCGTATTCTATATTGAATTTTCCAACCGGCGTTTGGCGGATGCGATAGCAGAAGCCACCGGCTGTGAAACACTTCTCTTTCATTCCTGCCACAATGTCACCCGGGCGGAATGGGAAAGCGGCGTAACCTACGTGTCGCTGATGCGGCAAAACCTTGAAAACCTCCGAAAGGCATTATCCTGATGGCACAAATACATTGTACAGACCTTTCCTTTGCATACGATGGGACAACCGTGGCAGAGGGAATCGACTTCACGCTCCAAAAAGGAGACTATCTCTGCATCGTGGGTGAAAACGGATCCGGCAAAAGTACCCTGGTCAAGGGACTGCTGGGGCTGAAATCCCCCGCATGCGGCACCATCACCTTCGGTGACGGCCTCACCGCCAAGGGGATCGGATACCTGCCCCAACAGACGGAACTGCAGAAGGATTTCCCGGCAAGCGTTCGGGAGGTAGTTCTCAGCGGCTGCATCGGGCGTTTCTCCCGTGGACTTTTTTACACCCGATCCCAGAAAAAGCTGGCGGCGTATCACATGGATAAAATGGGCATTACCGATCTTGCCGGCAAATGCTACCGGGAACTGTCCGGCGGACAGCAGCAGCGCGTCCGTCTTGCCCGGGCACTGTGCGCCACGGGACAGCTTCTTCTGCTGGACGAGCCCACGGCCGGTCTTGATCCCATCGTCAGCCGGGAGCTGTACGGACTGATTGAGCATCTGAACAAGGCAGAAAGAATCACGGTCATCATGGTATCCCACGATACAGGTGCCCCCCTGGACGCCGCCACCCACGTCCTGCATCTGAAGCACCGGCAGCTGTTCTTCGGCACCCGGGAAGATTACCTTGCATCAGATGCGGGAAAATCCTTTATGGGAGGTGCAGACCGTGCTTGATGCAATTTTTGAGATGCTGTCCTACCCATTTATGCAAAGAGCTCTTGCCGTTGGCATTCTGGTATCCCTCTGCGCGGCACTGCTGGGCGTCAGCCTGGTGCTAAAGCGGTATTCCATGATCGGTGACGGTCTTTCCCACGTGGGATTCGGTGCCCTTGCCATTGCCGCCGTCTCTAATCTGGCACCTTTGCAGGTGGCTATTCCCGTGGTGGTCATCGCGGCGTTTTTCCTCCTTCGGCTCAGCGAAAGCAGCCGTCTTAAGGGAGATTCCGCCATTGCAGTGATCTCCACCTCCGCCCTTGCACTGGGTGTGCTGATTATCTCCGTGGGCGGCGGTGTGAACACGGATGTATACAACTATATGTTCGGCAGCATTTACGCCATGAGCCGGGAGGACGTACTGTTCAGTGTAATTCTCTCTGTAGTGGTCCTTGTACTGTTCGTTCTTTTCTATCACCGCATTTTCGCCGTTACCTTTGACGAAACCTTTGCCAAAGCCAGCGGCATCCGCGTGAATCTCTACAATATGCTGATCGCGGCGCTGACCGCCGTAACCATCGTTCTCGGCATGCGGATGATGGGCGCCATGCTGATTTCCGCGCTCATTATCTTCCCGGCGCTCACCGCCATGCGGGTATGCAAAACATTCCGCCGCGTGGTAATCGCCGCCGCCGTCATCTCCGTCGTTTGCTTCACGCTGGGCATCACCCTGTCCTACCTGTTTGACGCGCCCGGCGGGGCCAGCGTAGTACTGGTGAATCTCGGAGCGCTGATTCTGTTTTCTGTGATTGGAGCAGTGCGCGGGCGGAAGTAAACAGATTCAGAACCGGGATAAAACATAGAAAACGGTACAACCGTAAAATACGGTTGTACCGTTTTTTTGTCAAGAGAAAACCACCAGCAGTGCTGGTGGTTCCAAAAAGCTTTAGCTTTGCACAGTTTCCGCCGCAGCGGTAGGCTCCCCTGTGTAAGGGGAGCTGGCAGCGAAGCTGACTGAGGGGTTGTACACGTGCGAAATCAGAAAAACAATCCCTCCGTCACGGCAAGCCGTGCCACCTCCCTTTGCACAAGGGAGGCTGAAAATAGTAGCCACATCTGTGGCAGTGGGGCAACTCCCGCAAGTGGCGGATAATTCGACGAGCCTATAGG
>JAZQDY010000231.1:0-8702 GCA_045547015.1 Eubacteriales bacterium
AATCGGATTACTGATAACTTACCGTAACGGATTCGATACGGGGCGTACCGCAGGCACACTTTGCACACAATGCCAGACGGTACTGGACGGCACCGCTCAACTGCAGAGAGGAAAGATCGGCGCCGGACTTCACGCTCTGCCAGGAAGCGTTTTCCACGTCAGCAGCACTGTCGGCAGCGCGGACTTCCAGCTCTACCCAGCTTGTGGAAGTGCAAACCCCATCCCAAACGATTGAGGTCAGCTTCGTACCGGCAGGCAGCTCTTTGATTTCGGACGTGTAGTGCTCTTTGGGTCCGCGGTCCATGATATTGCCGGGGTCCACCGTGCTCATGCCGTGAGGACCGATGGTGGGCAGAACCGTCTTGCGGTCAAAACTGAGCCCGTCGGGTCCGCCCCAGAAAATGAAGGAGTGGGAAACGTGATTGCCGTACTCCTTATGGCAGGCAATGGCCAAATCCGTGTAGCCGTCCCCGTTGAAGTCGCCGGAAACGCAGCCGGAGGCGGAGTGATTGAACAGGTACCGGACGTTTCTCATTCCGAAATTACCCTTGCCGTCATTCAGATACAGATGGGAATTGATATCCCGGCAGCGGCTGTTGCAGTATGCCACCGCATACAGATCCAGCTTACCTTGTCCGGAATAGTCACCTACCGTGCAGGAGTTGGCACAGCTGGCGGGCAGCTGCGTTCTCCGGTTTTCCTTATAGCCTTCGGGACCGCCCCAATAGATGGTGACGTACGATTCGTACTTTTCTTTCTTTTTGGTGGACATATGCTGTGCCAGAATCAGATCCGGATAGCCGTTGCCGTTCAGATCCGCCACTGCCGCGGAGGCAACGCCGTCGGTGTACAGCGTCTGCATACGCTCCTTGGAGAAGCCCTCGGGACCGCCCCACAGAATATAGCAGCGGGGACCGATGATCTCGGAAACCACGAGATCCAGCCAGCCGTCGCCGTTGAGGTCCACGGCCAGGGACCAGCGGATCTCACCGAACTCGGTGGTCAGGTCTTTCTCCTCCTGCGTCAGCCCCAGAGATTTGTTCTGTCTGTAGACAGGGGGCGTATAGCCGTCCTCATTGGGACCGAAAACAATCTTTTGGCAGTTTTCCATGGTATATCCGTTTTCGCTGCCGTAGAAGATCCGGTACTCCCGGTTGTTGAAGCCGCCCGTGGCAATATCCAGATAACCGTCACGGTTAAAGTCACCGATCGCCGCGCCGTGACCGCGGAGCGTCGGAATGACGACTTTTCTATCGGGAGAGAAGTTGTTGTTTCCGTCGTTGAGGTAGATGTAACTGCCGTCATCCATGAATGCGGCATCCTCAAAACAGTTATCGATCCAAACGTCTACCTTGCCCGTGTCGAAGAAGTCCAGCATGGCGCCGCCAACGGCGGAATGACCGGGGAAGTCAACCGTCCGTCCGGGTACGTAGCCGTCCTCGCCGCCCAGATATACCCATACGTTTTCATGTCCTCTGCCGCGGTTCAGCGTATGGTTAAACGCAACTACGGTATCGTCGCCTGCCGTTCCGCAGGGGTTGCCGGCAGCGATGGTGCCGCAGTCGCCTGCCAGAATTTCCGCGGCGATCTCAATCTTGCCCTCACCGTTCAGGGTGACTACGGGGCAGGGCACTTCTTTTTTCACGTTCTCGCCGGTACGGCAGAAAATAAACTTCTTGCCGTCAAGGTTCGCGGCGGTAACGCTGACACAGCCCTTCAGCGGGAATGCTTCATAGCAATTCTCGCAGATGCCGTCCGGGCTTCCCTTGTAGATTCGGCAGTCCGCTTCCGTCTCACGGTCGCGGTAGACGGCCACTGCAAGCTCCTCGTACCCGTCTCCGTTTACGTCCGCTGCTGCCGCACAAACGGCACCCGGGCAAAGAATGTTTTTGGCAACGGAGATTTCCCGTTTTCCGGAGCAGGTGAACAGGAAGAAGCGATCTCCTTCCGTAGCGAACAGATACAGCGTACTGTTCAGGGTAACAAAGCAGGGGCGCCAGGATGTCATACCCGTGGCGACTGCGGCAGTGGAGCCTGCCTGCTCTTCTTTTTCCTTGTTGGCGGCAGTCTCCAGCCAGAGGACGTTCTCAACGTCAAGACCGTTCTTGGAGCCAAAGATCACGCCTGCCTTGCCCTCTGCGTTTTTGAATGTTACATCGCAAATGCCGTCGCCGTCGAAATCGGCGGCCGCAATACATGCAGCGGAAAAATCGTAATCAATAAAATCGGAGGGGCCGAATCCTGCCTCACGCTGGAAGAACATACGGAGTTTGTCGTTGGAGACGAACAGGATCTCCATCTTGCCGTCTCCGTTAAAGTCGCCGGCACAGACGCTTTTTGCATTGGGTGCGGGAAGCTCCATGCGGTACTTTTCCGTATAACCGAGCTCGCTGCCAAAATAGATCATGGACGTGATATCGCGGTGCTGTCCGTCGCTCTGACAGGCGATGATCAGATCCTGACAGCCGCTGCCGTGAAGATCTGCCATGCATCCGTCGTACGGACCGTTGGTGGGAAGTTCCAGCCTTTCCTGGCTCGACAATGCATTTTTGTAAACGTAAACCGGCGGTCTTTCATTCATGCTCTGGCTGTTGCCGAAGAGCAGATCCGGGTAACCGTCCTGATTCAGATCGTACTGGAAGATACGCTGCAGAATACCTTTTTTGGAGACGTACAGATTTTGTCCGCCGTTTCCGAGAGTACCTTTTGAAAAACCTTCAAATCCTTTTGTGATCCATTCCATAATGAAACTCCTTTAGATACAAAATAGCGTTACAGGCTGCCGTTTTTTGTTTCTAGGGATATTATACAGTGTTTTTCAAAAAAGTCAATAGCTTCCGGGGATCCAAAACCAAAAAACTATACCGCCGGATCTGCGTTAACCGCTTCTTTTTTCAGTTTTGCAATGGTGGGGAAATAGGCAAAAAGCTGTGTTATTATGGAAAGGATCCATCCGATGGGCCATATCAGATAGAGGAACGTAAGATTGGGATGCAGAGGGAAGATAAGGTAAACCCAGGGGAATCGGATGAGGCACATAAATATAAGCGTTGCCATGGTGGGCACAATGGGCTTTCCGAGTCCTTTCAGTATACCGCCCATTACTTCGTTTATACCGCAGATAAAATATGTACTTGAAATAATCATCATTTTCTGCATGGAGTAGGCGATTACTTCCGGGTTGGAGCTCATAATGGAGGAAAGCTGTCCGGAGAAGATCGCTGACAGGGAGCCGAAGCTTGCACCGAAGACAACGGTAATCAGGATAGCCCGGGAGATAATCATCTTTACCCGTTTTATATTCTTTGCACCTGCATTCTGTGCTACGTACGGCATGACGGCCAGGGACGGGGCGATGCAAATCTGATAGAGTATTCCGTCAAACTGGTTGGCGATGGAAATACCGGTGGCGGCGTTTTCGCCAAAACCGTTTACTGCTGTGGTTATGACTACGTTTGCAAAGGAATAAAGGGAATGCTGAACTCCCGTGGGAACACCCACAAAGAGCATCTCCTTCAGTTCCTTGGGGTAAAACCGTATTTTTTTGAAATCAAGCCGGATTATGTCCTTGTTTTTCAGTATAGCTGTAAAGGCAAGCACGGAGGAAACGAGTGATGCCAGCAGCGTAGCTACCGCCACCCCTTCCACTGTCATATCGGTCAGCACGAGGAACACGACGGTAAGGAGCACTTTCAAAACACCGGAAAGCATGCTGAAAAGCATCGGTTTTTTTGTGTCTCCGGTTGCTCGCAGGATGGAGGCACAGAAACTATAAAACATAAAGATCGGAACACCCAGAAAATAAAGCCGGAAATAGTTTGATGCTTTGGGAAGAAGTGCATTGGGACAGTTCGTCCATTTCAGGAAGGTTTCCGCACAGGTTATGCCGATAACCATCAATATCACCCCGCCCGTAATCGCTGTGAGAAGGGCGGTCATTACGGCGTTGTTCATATCTTCCTTGTTGCCCTGACCGATTTTTCTTGCCACGACCACGTTGGCACCGGATGAAACGCCTACCAACAGACTCGTTGTCAAAGTGATAAGCATCGAACAAACGCCGATGGCACCGACGGCAGAATCGGAGGAAAAATATTTAAGGGCAGTCATGTCGATAATGGTGAAAAGGGACTGCATAACGTTCATTACCATTATCGGAACGGTCATGGAAAGAAGCCCTTTGGTGATGGAACCGGAAAGCATATCAACGTTTTTCATTTTCATGCTTTTTACCTCGCGTTTTTTGTTAGTGGATTCTTTTTTTAAGAATGGGGGAAGCGCCTGAGTGTTGATTCCAAAGAGATGTCATTCATATGTATTATAGCGATGCTTCGCATATTGTAAATGGAATTACTGAACGAACATGGATTTTTTGAAACAATTTATGCTTGCCGCCCGAGTAATTCTGTGATTTGCACTTGTCTTCCGAAAAAATCTGTGATATGATGAGATGGAACGTGCAAAGACACCAAAGAGAGGGCGCAAACATGTTTGTCAATATGGAAAATGTGAAAATAAAATCGGTGCTGCACAACGCACACAAGGCCTTTGGACGGATAGAATCAAGAATATCGGGAGCTTTCAGTATCCGGATTTCGGGGACGGTCAAGTATACTTTTGCGGACAGAGAATTCGTGGTGAGCGAAGGTGAAATGATATTTTTGCCCAAAGGGAGTACCTACGAGTTCGAAAAAATCTCTGAGGGAGGTGCGGCCAATACCCTTATCGTTATAGAGGGTGAGCCGGAAGGATTGAGCCCCTTTTTCTGCTCCGTCAAGGATTTTTACGATATTGATTTTATTCTGTACCGTATGGCGGATATGTGGAAGTTCGGAAGCCAGAGCCAGCGATGCCAATGTCTGTCGGTGGTGTACGGACTGCTTGCCTATATCTCCAATGCGGACGAGCTTACCTACCCGGACAAAAAGAAATTCAGCGTAATCCAGCCGGCCGTATCTTATTTGCAAAAGCATATTTATGATTGCGAATTGCAAATGGATACGCTGCACCTGCTTTGCGGCATCTCCCATACCTATTTCAGAAAAATATTTGTCGCAAGGTTCGGGACTACTCCCAAAAATTACGTTGTCAGCAAACGAATGTCTTATGCAAAAAACGTAATAGACAGCGGTGCGTGCACTACTGTAAAAGAGTTGGCACAAATGGCAGGCTATAAAGATCCGCTGTATTTTGGGAAAACATTCAAAAAGCACTACGGTGTATCCCCTGCCAATATGAGCAGATAAGCCGGATGAGAGAATCTGTTTCGTGCAATCAGAAAAACTAACAAAAAGCACCCGAAATCCATCGATTTCGGGTGCAATTTTAGTTGAGACTAAAAAGAATACCGTATCAAAATCCCGTGATAAAGTGCTGCCACCAATATGGCCATACGGAATCGGATGCACTTCCGCTTTTTGACCAAATAGTTCTCCATCCGGTTTCTGCCCAGGTACCGTTTTGATTTACAAAAGAAAGAACATTGCCGTAATCGCCGGAAACATAATAAACCTGTGCTGTGTTTCCATCACAGTGCAAAACCTTAAAATATTTCACATCATTTATCATGGTGTTGCTTTGATATGCGAGCTTGAAATCATCATAATACTTGTGAGTGAGAAATTCACATTTCAGCAAAGCTACGCCCCAAACGATCAAAAATAGGACAACGATCGATACAAAAGCATAGGCAGGGATTCGCTTCACGTGTTTGTTCATTTTTTGTCACCTCTTTCCGGGATAAGCAAATTATACCATAAGCCCAGATGCTTTTCAACTGAATATTACTGAAAAGGCTTGCTTTATCGTTTTTCAGTCTTTTTTGGCTATGCCGGTAATAACGGTAGTTATTACAGCAACGGTCGCTTCCAAATAAACGACTAACATACCGATAGCCGGTGTCATAGAATCATCGCTTATGTTGTTGTAATAAAGCTGTGTCTCTATACAGCCGGAAGCAATCAAGCACACGAGAAGATAGAATTGAAGAAGAATATAGTGTGCAGTTTTAGTAGAAAAATGATAATTGAGTATGGTTAATACCGCAAAAACGGGAATAAACAAATATAGATCATCCATCGAACCGTTTGAATAGAACAATACACTTAACGCAAACGGGAGCGTATTGATGAGAACAAGCAATGGAGTTTTGCATACTGACAGTTTTTTTATATTCATTCTCCGATTTCCAAAAGTATTTATACTGTAGCCACTCGTTTCCTCATGACTTCCGGATTATGAGGGGCTTATTTGCCGAAGGCGCAGAGACGTTCCGCAAGTTGGTGAGAAAGAATATATCTTCACGGCCATTGTATGTATTAACAGATCCCCGTATAAAACATGCCGGCATCATCTGCGGGATACATCAGCCGTATCCGTTTTGTTTCGGCGGGATTTTTCGTTAAAAACCAAAATCTCCCTTCCGTTTCATACTTTGTACGGAACAAATATTTGGAAAACCCTGTCCAATCTGCCCCCATCCAATGGGCGTGATCCTCCGGGCGGTATTTTTTGCTGGGCGGGTTAACGAGGATCCGTTCAAAATCCCGTGCCAGCGCCGCTGCCGCTCTGGCGATGGCTTCCGCCCCCTTGCACATGGTCAAAGAGCAGGATGCCACGGCGATATTGTTTTCCCGGATATGGGGGGATATGTCGGGATACCACCCCTTCATAAAGCGGATCCGTCCGCCGGCGAAGGCGGGCGGTGCTTCTCTCACGAATGGTCGGGAGTAACAACCGTCTTTCCGGTCTTTCTCCCGCCAGTCGATCAGATCAAAGGTTGTATCGATGCCGGTGTAGGAAATGCTGGTGTGGGAAATCAGCTGAAACGACTGATTGATTGCCTCCGGTCCGATATCGTAGATATTGGTAATGCCGAGAATGCGGCATAAATCGAAAATCCGGCGGTAGTGGACGTTTTTGCTTCGCTTGAAATCGCCCTCTTTATATTCCAGATATTTTTGCGGGGCTCCTTCGGGCGTTTCAGGCCACCGGATACCTACCCGCGTCGGGGGATTTTCCTGTCCGAGAAGGGCCTCCACTATTTCCCGATGCCGCTCGTCGGACAGCTTTTCCCGTTTTGCATGATTCTCAGGAAGGAACAGCTCGGCGAGCATATCCCGATGTTCAAGATCAGATGGCTGTATCATAATCACTTTCCTTGCAATCATTGTTGCTATAAAATATTTTCCAGAAATGTCAGCAAAATTTGTATCACTGTCTGATCGGCAAGAACATTAAATAGCATCCTGTTTCCTTCCCAGGAACAACCGAATTGGCCTGAAAAGAACCACTTGTCACTGTTTTTATGCAGGTGAATGACAGCATCGCTTTCACCATCACACAGATCGAGTTTTCCATCCAAACGGTTGTACATTTCTTTCAGTGTATCAATGTGCTTTTTTATTTCCGCCGTTGGGATGAAAAAAGTATGCGTTCCGCCGAAATTCCTCGTTTTTACTGAGAACTTTAACCAAACGGTTCCGGAAACCGTATCTATATGGGATGCTTCAACCGTATTGGTATTATCCTGCCAAAGGATTGCCATCGTCAAGCCTCGTTTATTAACTTTCGTATATATATGTTTGCATCATAGCGGCATTCCTCACGTAGGGATGCCGGCATTTTCTCCTTTTCCAGCAGTTTTTTCACAAGCGCAATGCGGGAGTTATCTGCCAGCACAAAGGCACACTCTATCACTTCTCCGGGCAGATCGATCCCTTTGTCCAGTGCGCAGCACGGCACGATCCACTGCTCCTCCGGTGTGGCTGACTGCAGATATTCTATAAAGGCCTGCGTGTCCTCCGGTGCAAAGTTGGAGCCGAACACCATTTTTGCCGCCTGCTCACGCTGGTAGAAATCCGCCTTCGGATCCGCAAGGATCTTTTTGCCCAGCGACTTTACGTTCGGATGGCATACCTTGCTGAGGAAACTGTAAAAGGTAGTTACAATTCTGTTTTCCCGGATATTTTCCTCCCGCGAGACCAGCGGAAGAGCGTGTGCCGTTTCGATCAGCGACGTGGGATCCAGCGGAAATTCCGCCCCGGGAATATGCGGCGTGGGATCGCAGAAGAATCCCAGAAGATAGGCACGCCGGTCTATATCTGTCTCCCGCAGGATTTCCTCTGCTACTGCCATCGTAACATCCGCGTCTGCATATGTGAAAGCAATATGCATGTCCAGATCGAACGTATACTCGGGTGTATATGCCGCGAAGATCTGCTCTTTGGAAACCTTGTATTTGGGTTTTGTCGAAAGGGGCGTCGGTCCGCGGCGATAGAAAAGCAGTTTTTCTCCCAAGGGATGTTCCTTTGCCACCTCCTCCGCCAACTCCATTACGGTTTTTCCGCCGAATCCATTTGTAACTACAAAGAAAGGAGAGCGTATGTGAGGGATGGGCGGATTTTCAGAATACTGAAACAGATCCGCCATATCAAAAAGAACCTGCTTCAGACGCGCCCGGCGCACCTTTAAATGGGAAAGCCCGGTGATGGCACCCGTATACTGGGCGGCACAAAGAGGATATTCCTCCTCCGGGTGGTTTTGTACGTGTGTGCGCAGTTCGTTATATGCACTGCGGTACACTTCTTCTACAATATCGGTCACTGTGTCCCGGTATCCAAAATCCAGAAGAAGGGGGATAAGGAACATTTTAACGCCTTTTTTGAGGTCATCAAACAGCGCGTGAGCAATCTCGGCCGCTA
>JAZQDY010000232.1:0-4328 GCA_045547015.1 Eubacteriales bacterium
CAATAAAGCAACAGAAGTTGCCAACCGCAAACGGCGGTGTTCGGCATTCGACCCGGCTGTCCGTATGGCCTCAGCCGATGAAACATCGGCGGTCGTTCAATCCTGCTTTGGAAAAAACTCTTTCCAATTGAGATCTTATTCAGTATACTACAAACGGGCGAAAATGTCAATAACAAGTTCGCATGATTTTTGTGCAAATTTTCACGGGGAGGCGGCGGCTTACTGCCGGCGGGCAGAGGCTCTCCTTTGCGGGGATGACCCGGGGGAGGCGGTTCTTCCCACGTAGAGGATAAGACAGACGGAGATCACGGCGGAACCGGCTGCCAGAATCTGCTGGGCGTAAACGCTTTTGCCGAAAAGCACCGGCTCTGCCTTTTGAATGAAGGAAACCGCAGGGGCGACAGCCAGCGTGGTCAGAAAGCCGATCACGCCGGATACGGATTGCTTGATTGCCAAGGTATCCCTTCGCTTTTCCAGCGGGACGATATCAAAAACCAGGTTGATCTGGGCACTGTTGATGCCGCCCATTGCCGCCGCGTAGAGCACGTAGTACACGGGGTAGAGAATGCGTCCGTTGGCGGGCACGACGAATACCATCAGAAGAAAGGCGGCGGCTGTAATGCCAAAGCAGATCTTCAGCATATTTGCAAAGGTGCGCCGGTCTGCATATCTGCCGAGGAAAAAGGAGGCGGGAATCCGGACGGCGGTGTAGAGGAAGGAGAGAAACGCAATAAACGTCATGCTGAAGCCCAGCTCCTTCACCTGATAGGTAGCAAAAAAGGAAACGCTTACGTGGGTACATACCGACCAGAATACCGCTATGAGAATAACGCGCCGTATTTTTGGCGAAAGGAGCGTTTCCCGGAACGTCTGTCTGAGAGACGGTGCTTTGCTTTCCACCGGCTCTTTTTCCTTTGCAAGGATCATGGAAAGGGTGTGAATCAGCGTAAGTCCGAAGATCGTAAGACCGCATACGGTGAAGGCGGCACGCATATTTCCCGCCGCCTCAAAGCGATCCATAACTGTGCCCATGATAAACTGAAAGAGGATGCCCGCGATCAGCGAGGCGGCTTCCTTCAGTGCAGTAAATACGCCGCGCTGTCCGTCGGGAACCAGTGACATGAACCAATTGATTTTCGGTGTGTTTATGATATTGGCAATACATTGACCGCTGAACAGGAAAAGAATGAACAGAACGGCCTTTACCGTGGGGGGGAACGGGAAAAACGGTGTCATGTACAAAAGCATAAACAATAGCTGATTGAGGGTGTGAAGAATGGCTACGCGCCGCTTTACCCTGCCGCTTTTGAAAAAAACGAGCGTGAGAAGCTGAAAAGAGCATCCCAGGGCAACGAATGAGCTGAGTACAGCCGTGAGGCTGTCGGAAAATCCCATCTCAGCCGTCAGCTTTGCCAGGTATGTCCCTGCGATCAAAAGAGAAATCAGGTATTCAGCAGTGGCTTCCACAATATAGCAGATACGGCTGGAGAAATAGATGTCTTTTTTCATAAGGCACCGTCTATCCTTTTGGTGGTCTGTCGTTCAATAATTTTATGCTGTACAGTCACGTGGCGGATCACCGCGGATTTTGAGAAAATCTTCTCAAACAAAAGCTCTGCGGCAATCCGGTACTGTTCTCTGGAAAAAACGTCTACGGAGGTCAGCGGAATCTGCACGTAATCGGCGGTGGGAATGTTGTTGATGCCGATCACCGACAGCTCGTCGGGAATCCGGATGCCGTTTTTTGTAAGCGTGTGAATGAGTCCGTAGGCAATCTCGTCGTAAGCCGCCACCACAGCCGTGGGGCGCCGTTCTGTCGAAAGAATGCTTTCGGCGGCTTTGATGCCGATGGCTTCAAACCGGTCATTCACAGTATAAATGAAATCCTCATCCGGCTCAAGACCGGCACCGTGCATAGCAGCGCGGAAATCGTTTGCCTTGCTGACGGTGTTGTACTCACCCACAAAGCCGATTTTCGTGTGCCCCAGCCCCTTCAGATACAGAATGGTATCACACATGAGCTTTTCCGCATCCGTGCCCACCGTGTCGCAGAACGCAGAGCCCCGGGAGGCAATACCCACGGTTGGAATGGCAGGCTTTGCGGTAAAGGCGGGCGGACTGATGATGATCATGCCGTCCGTGCTGCCGCTGATAATGGCGGCTTCGATCAGCCGCTCTCTTTTTGCGGGGTCAAAATCAAAAATATATATGGCAGCAGTACCGCCCCGGCTTTCGATTTCTTCCTTCAGGCAGTTAATGATCATGGGGTAATGGGCACCGGCAATTTCGGGAACGATCAGAGCGATCATCAGGGAACGGTTTTCCGTATATTCCCGTTTCCGTTTCGTCTTTTCGTTGAAATAACCGCTTTCCATGGCGATTTTCCGTATTTCCCTTGAAAGCTCCGGACTGATTTCCGTACTGCCGGAGAGGGCTTTGGAAACGGTGGAGGGAGAGGTGTGTGCCAGCTCGGCAATTTTTTTATGTGTCATGGCAGTATAAACCTGTTTTGTAATCTTCGTTATACACCGGTGGAGTTTTTCAGATCGGTGAATACTACATTGTTCAGCTCTGCTCCATGGCGGATCTGCACAGCAGAGAAGGGAACGTTCACGTTTTCAATATTTTCAAAAACGGAGTCGGAAAGGGGACGGCAGATGGAAACGGCGGACGTACCCCGGGTTATGACGTTCCGTACACAGATGTGGTGCATATCGCCCCGTCCGGATGGCTCGCCGTATACAATATCACCGATTCGCACGGTGGCATTCGTTCTGTAAAGATCCGTGTCCGTGGTGTCCGTTATGCCGTCTGCGGTGATATTGTACAGCTTGTGTCCTCTGCCGCAAAGGAGACGTAGCTGGGAGCATACGTAACTGTCGCTTTTTATGTTTTTGATGGTTACGTCGTGTATATCGCCGGAGACACCCTTTGGAAAGAGAGGCTTTTCAAATCCGCCGAGGGCGGTGAGTGCTACCGTATCGTCCCCGGTGAAGCCGGTAATATTCTCAATGACAACGTGGTGACAGCCTACGCGCAGATCAATGCCGTCTGCGTTTTTGACGTACACCTCCTTGTACTTTTTGGGGACCTGATCCGGATGATGTATGCCGTTTTCGTCCATCCGGGAAAAATCCGCCTGAAATTCTATGTTCCTGTAGGAAGAGTTGGAAACAAATATATTGGTGATTCCCCAATAGCGTTGGTTTACGATCCTCAGATTATGCACGCGGAGGTTTTCCGTGTAATAAAACAGCATGGTGGTGTTCACGATAATATGAGGTCGTCCGTCCTTCAGGCAGTTTGCTTCACTGAGACCGTTGTATTCTCCGCCGTCCAGCACGGCGCCGTTTGCTCCGTGGATTTCAATATTCGACTGGGGACGGATTTCCCGGTTCAGATAGTTTTCCGTGGCAAACATGTTCACAAAGGTGCCGTCAGCCAAAATGAGATGTGCGCCGTCAATAAAAATCTCCATATCGGAAGGGATACTTACGGTTTCATCAATGACCCACGGCGTTTCCTTTTTAGGGATGATTACTTTATTTTTGCCGGTTTGCTTTGCCTCTCGGATAGCCGCCTGAATCCTTTTACTGTCGGTGGCGCCGTCAACTGCCAGCGCGGAAATATATTCGCTCATACCCATGCTCCTTATCGGTACTGATACCATAATTATATACATACAAAAAGGAGGAATCAATAGATTCCTCCCGAAAAAAATTCGAAATACAGTGAGATTCTGCAGAAACGACTCTTTATCTGCGGTGCTTTTCTGCAAATTCTATAATGGGTGTGCAGTCCGTGAGACCGTGGGGATGGTGACCGCAGCCCTTCTTTCCGATGGCGGTGATATCCCCGCCGTTTTCCTTATAGAACTTCTCAAGATATTTGCCGTTTTCGTCATAGGGAACCACATCGTCGGAATCGCCGTATACCAGCATGATGGGGATGCGGTTTGTGAGAAGGATGTGCTTTTTGTCGATGGGATGCTCTCTGTAATTGAGAAGATCGGTGAGGGTCATGCCGGTGGCTTTGACAAATTCCTCCATCATATCGTCCGGTGCGGCACCAAGCCCCGCCGGGCAGGAGAGAAAATTCATCACGGGTGCGTCAAGATACACTGCCGAAACAGATGCAGGTTGTCCGCTCTTCCTGCCTTCGTTCGTTGTGTTTTCACCGCCTGAGTAAAAAAACGCCATGCCGCTTTTCGGCATGACGCTTGTTCTGCGAGATTTTCTTTTATGCGGGGGATTTCTCCGTTTTTCGCGCGCGACGACAGCCCGGCGTGCACGGCACCGACGGAACAACCCAACACAAATTCCAAAGAA
>JAZQDY010000233.1:0-2480 GCA_045547015.1 Eubacteriales bacterium
TCTTGCCGACCACTTTTTCCATCTTCTCGATGTACTCCATGATCTGCGCCATGATCTCGTCGTTGATCTTTCTGCCGTCTTCGTAGTACTGGGTGCAAGCCTCCGTAGTAATGGTGAAGCCCTGGGGAACCGGGAGACCGATGTTGGTCATCTCGGCAAGGTTTGCGCCTTTGCCTCCGAGGAGCTCACGCATGGAAGCGTCGCCTTCGGAAAACAGGTACACGTACTTGTTTGCCATAAAATCCTCCAAAAAATTTAATTATTCGCAACGTCTTTCAACTGTGCGGGGGAATCTCATCCGACCGCACCTGTTATTATACCATATTAGAAGAGAAATAAAAAGCCTTTTTTTGAAATTATTACTGTTTTACTGTAAAATTTATCCTTTGTTCACACGTTAATATTGACAAAATGAACAGTTTTATACATTTTCTGCACAATTTTATCAAAATTTTCCCATATTTGCGTTTACGCGTTATCCATGACCTGCTGGCACGCCGCCATGATTCCGAGGCGGCCGCTTTCATAGGTCAGACCGCCCTGCAGAAACACCGTATACGGCTCCCTTATGGGCGCGTCGGCGGACAGTTCAATGGAGGCACCGCCCACGAAAGCACCGGCGGCCATGATGACCTCGTCAGCATAGCCGGGCATGGCCCAGGGCTCGGGGGTCACGTGAGAATCAACGGGGGAGGCGGACTGGATGCCGGCGCAGAACCGGCAGAGTCCCTCCCGGCTGCCCAGCGAGACTGTCTGGATGATATCGGAGCGGCGCGCAAAGGCGCCGGGGGAAACGGCAAATCCGCATTTTTCAAACATATAGGCGGCAAGATGGGCGGTTTTCATGGCCTGCGCCACCGTATGGGGAGCGTAGAAAAGGCCCCGGAGCATATTCCGGTTCTGACCGAGGGAGGCGCCGGCATCCAATCCCACGCCGGGGCAGATAAGCCGGTTGCCCGCCAGCTCCACGGCACGGGACGTACCGCACAGGTAGCCGCCGATATCCGCCATGCCGCCGCCGGGATTCTTGATGAGGGAGCCGATGATAAGATCCGCGCCCACGGCGCAGGGCTCGGTGATCTCGCAAAACTCACCGTAGCAGTTATCCACCACAATATAGGGGTGATTTTTTGCCGTTTTTCTTATGAACTGCACCATCTCGCCGATTTGGGAAACGGTCAGGGTGGGGCGGTTCAGGTATCCCTTGGATCGCTGGAGGAAGACCACCTTCACCGCGTCGCCGTACAGTGTCAGTTTCCCTGCGATGGCAGGATAATCGAATTCTCCGGCAGGGGTGAAATCCACGTCGTCGTAGCGGACACCGAAATCCGCAAGGGAGCCGTCGCCGTTTTTGCCGTCCATGCCGATAACCTCCCGGAGGGTATCGTAGGGAGATCCGGTGACGGAGAGCATTACGTCACCCGGGCGGAGCAGGGCAAACAGCCCGATGGTGAGGGCGTGGGTACCGCTCTGAATGGCGGGGCGCATAAAGCCTGCCTCCGCGCCGAACACTTTCGCGGCGATGCGGTCCACCGCATCCCGTCCGGCGTCCCCGTAGCCGTAGCCGGTGGAGGGGGCAAACATGGCCTCGCTGACGCGCTCCTCCCGGAACACGTCCAGCACCCGTTCCGTACCGGTGCGGGCGATCTCGTCAATATCGCGGAAAATATCCGCCATTTCCCTCTCCGCCTGTTTGGCAAGGGCGCGGACTTTCTCGGAAATCTGCATTGTAAAAAACCTCGTAGATCAGCAAATTTTTAAAAAATAGATTTTCACTATTATACCGCTTTTCGCAGCATATGTAAAGGTTTTTTCAAAACTTTCGGGGAATACTGACAGTGTATCCGAAAAAGAAAGGAGGCGATTTTTACGGCAAAGCGGGAACCAAACCCCATGGATGATATGCCCATCGGCTTTTCCATGGCACTGATGCAGAACGGACCGGCTATGACGGCGTTTGCAGGGCTGGACGCGGCCTCGCGGGAGGCGGTCGTAGCCCGGGCGCGTGCGGCGCAGAGCAAGGCGGAAATGCGTGAGATTGTAGCGAGCATCGGCGGCAATCCGCCCCTTTTATAAAAAACAAGCAAAAAATCCGCGAAAACCTGAAAAATACGATTGCTATTTTTCCCGAACCGTGGTATCATATAAGCAAAAGACGGAACGAATGACCGGGAGGATACGCATGAATCTGAAAGAAAACGGCACCTGCCGCAAGATCGCCGAGGAGATCAGACGAATCAAAAACGGCAACCGGCTCATGGCGCAAAACGACGTGAATCTCACCGTGAATCTGTATCGGCGGGACGACCCGGAGACGAAGTGCGGCGTAATCAAAATAAACGGCGGCTTCGGCTTTTCCCTGCTGGATGCGGCGGTAAAGCTTTTTGCAGTCATGGCGATTCTGCGCGTTTTTCGCGCTTTACGGAGACTGTAAGAGGGGACGGCGACGCCGGGGAAAACTTTTTGCAAAAAGTTTTCCC
>JAZQDY010000234.1:0-7404 GCA_045547015.1 Eubacteriales bacterium
CGTAAAGCAGCTGGCTACCAAGGCCCGTTACGCTTTCGACGAGAAGGGTGCCGCTATCCCGAAGATCAAGCTGTTCGGTATTCGTGACGCTATCTTTGAGTCCATCCTTGATAAGTTCTACGAAGATCCCACCACCATCGCATACGGTGAGGACAACCGTGACTGGGGCGGCGCATTCGCCGTTTACCGCGGTCTGACCGAGGCTCTTCCCTACCACCGCTTCTTCAACGCACCGATCTCCGAGTCCGCCATCGTCGGCTCTGCCGTCGGTTACGCCATGGCTGGCGGCCGCGCCATCGTTGAGCTGATGTACGCCGACTTTATCGGCTGTGCCGGTGACGAAATCTTCAACCAGCTCTCCAAGTGGCAGTCCATGTCCGCCGGTATCCTCAAGATGCCCGTGGTTATCCGCGTATCCGTCGGTTCCAAGTACGGTGCACAGCACTCTCAGGACTGGACCGCACTGACCGCACATATCCCCGGTCTGAAGGTATGCTTCCCCTCCACGCCGTACGACGCAAAGGGTCTTATGAATGCCGCTCTTGCCGGCACTGATCCGGTTATCTTCTTCGAGTCCCAGCGTATCTACGACAAGGGCGAAGAATTCCACAAGGAAGGCGTTCCCACCGAGTACTACGAGGTTCCCTTCGGCGAACCCGACGTAAAGCGCGAAGGTAAGGACGTTACCATCCTCACCATCGGTGCCGTTCTGTACCGTGCTATGGATGCCGCTAAGATTCTCGAAGAGAAGTACGGCATCTCCGCTGAGGTTATCGACTCCCGCTCCATCGTACCCTTCAACTACGACAAGGTACTGGAAAGCGTGAAGAAGACCGGCCGTATCGTGATCGTTGGCGACGCCGTAGACCGTAACTCCGTGATGCGTGATATGGCTTCCAACATCGCTGAAATGGCATTCGATTACCTGGATGCACCGCCGGTTGTATTCGGTTCCCGCAACTGGATCACCCCCGCTTTCGAGCTGGAGAAGTACTTCTTCCCGCAGGCTGAGGGTATCGTAGACGTTATCTGCCAGAAGATCATGCCCATCGCAGGTCACGTTTGCACCATCAACGAGAGCGAGATCGAGCACATCGAACGCAACAAGAAGGGCCTGTAATTCCTGAATAACAAAATCGTCCCCGCCGCAAGGCAGGGACGATTTTGTTGCGTGGGAGTGAGAAACTGTGCCGCCGAATTTTGTACTGTTCAGCGTTCTTCTGACGTAAGTTCTTGATACATCCGCATCAGCTCCGCCACACAGCTGCTCTCGGTCATCGTCTTTACGTCAAACCCGTACGCCGCCATGACGGCACGGTCGTTCTGCTGGTGAGCTTTGCGCAGTTCGGGTGGCATGGTGACTTCGTCGTATAGATCGGCGAGAGAGCAGTCGGGATAGAGCGCACGCGCGTCAAGGATCGCCTGTGCGGTCTGCTCGATCTTCGCCCGCTGTTCGTCGGTGGGGGTGGGCCATGGGAAGTTGTTGTAGACAGCAGGTGTGTAACGATATCTCATTTCCAATCGCCCGCAAACTACTCGCATCCAAGCCATATGAACATTGGACACCATAACGCCAAACATATATATCGATGCATTGTTGATAACATAAAGCATATTGCTTACAATAACGTCAGGTGACATGAAGCCAATAGGAACGTATTTCCTACGTTCAGAAGAAACTTCCGGAACAACCAAATACTCTGTGTCAGGTTGTCTTATCTGGGTAAACAACATAGGTGTGTCTGCATCACGTTGAACAGATTTTGTGGGGCTTTGTAAGCGCATTGCGCGCACTTGTTCAAGACGGTTTTCAATAAAAGATATTTTCCTGTATTCTTTTGGAGAAACACCTTTTAACCATAAACAATATCGCAGTTTGTTGTTTATATAATCATCTGCACTAATATATCTACGAATAAAACTATCACAATGCGGATACTTGGAAATGATTTCTTCTCGTTCCTCTGGCGATAAAATAAGATTACCGCCGTCAGTCGGCTGGCTGCCTTTGCTCATTTTCGGGAAACCAGCATTTAAGACAGCACTTCGATTTTTGATAAAAACATTTGGCGCATCTAATAAATATCCATTGATATTATTAGCAACCTGCAATCTATCGTTTTGGTAGATATATTTCGGGGTATTGTCATCCCAAAGAGAGAAACCAACAATTACGCAGTGTACATGAGCCTTGATACTGGCTTCGCTGTCCCATCTGAATGTTCTATGCGCAAATGTAATATGCATTCCATATTTATTAAACAGCGGTTCCCACATCGTTGCAACAGATTCGCCTTGAACGATAGAGTTGGTAGAAACAAGAGCGGCTTTTATTCTTGTGCCATTCATATAGTCAACAGCTTTTTTATACCATGCACTTACATAATCCAGTTTACCATAATTACCAAAATCTTCAAAAACAAAATCCATGTCTGAAATCTGCGCTTGTGTTCGATATTGGTGCCCCACAAACGGCGGGTTGCCCATGATATAGTTCAACTTATCTTTCGGTACAACGCTCTCCCAATCGACGCGGAGCGCGTTGCCCTCAATGATGTTCGCATAGGATTTCAGCGGCAGGAAGTCCAGCGACGCGGCAACGATATCCTCCGTTTCCTTCATCATCTGCGATTCCGCAATCCACAGCGCAGTTTTCGCAACCGTTACGGCGAAATCGTTGATCTCAATACCGTAAAACTGACCGATGGAAACCTTGATAAGATCGCCCGTATCCAGCACGATCTGATCCTTGAAGCGAATTTTCAGCACTTCGTTCTCCAGGCGTCTGAGGGAGATATACGTTTCCGTGAGAAAGTTTCCCGAACCGCAGGCAGGATCAAGGAACGTCAGAGAAGCCAGTTTATCCTGAAAAGCATCTGCCTTTGCAACACGGAGTTTATCCACTTTAACCGACTTGATCTCGTTCAACTCAGTTGTGAGTTCATCAAGAAAAAGCGGGTTGATGACCTTATGAATATTCTCGATGGAGGTGTAGTGCATACCTCCCGAACGGCGCGTTTCGGGATTCAATGTACTTTCAAACACCGCGCCGAAAATGGTGGGGCTGATCTGCGACCAGTCAAAATCCTCGCTGGCGTTGTGCAGAAGCAAGTCCACAATTTCTTCCGTGAAGTGCGGAATTTCGATGTTCTCGTCCGCAAACAGGCCACCGTTGACGTAGGGGAATGCGGCAAGATCTTTATCGATATACCTGTCACGCTCTTCTTCTTTCGTATCAAGCGTGCGGAAAAGATCAATGAGTGCGCGGCGCACATCCTTTACCGGAAAACTCTTTATATAGTTGTGGAATTTGAGATGCCCGCCGAAAATCCCCGCGTCCTCGGCGTACAGGCAGAACACGAGACGGACGCACAGCATATTCAGACTGCGCAGAGATTCCTCGCTGTCGGGATGGATATACTGCTTCTGAATCGCATCGTACAGTTTTCCGACAAGCTCACCTGCTTTGATGGAAATCTGCTCTTCACGGTGAAGCAGTTCGCTCTTTTCCTCCACAAGGAAGCCGAGACGGTAATATTCCGTCGGAAGATCCTTCAGAAGAATGCTTTCGGGCTCGCCTGTTGGCTTCTCCATATCGTAAATGAGAAATTCTTTGAAATTGCAGGTGATCACCCAGCGCGGATGCTCGGACAACGGCAGATCAACAATGTACCGCTTTGCCTGCTGAAACGGATTCAGCACGCTGCCGTCCGACTGAACGATTCCTTTACGCAAGTCTTTATTGGCACCCTTCTGCTCGATCATAACCTTGGTAGAGGGAATCATCACGTCAATAAAGCCGTTGGCACGGTCAATTTTGACCTGTTCCTCAAAGACGACGTACTGTTCGGGATGTTCTACCTCAAAAACGTCGCGGAGAAGCGACAGCCAGAAAGGCTGGCTCTGTCCCTTTTCGTAGCCTTTGTCTGCCCAATAGTCGGCAAACGCTTTCGCGGCTTTCTTTTTCTCGTTCTCGGTCATGTCGTTTCCTCTTTCTGCATAACTGTTCTTCTCAATCTGCCGTCTTTATTATACAACAAAAAGCACTGCCGTTCAACGGATACTCACAAGTTTCACACTGCGGTGACACATTTTCATGATTTTTTACAGAAAAAGCACAGTCCGCATCAGGGACTGTGCTTTTCACACTTACTTCACGTCCACGTTCTTGCTCGCCTTTACGGCGACGCCGGTGCCGAGGAGATCCGCACACACTACCTGCCCGATCGTGACGGGGGCGGTGACGGTGATCCTCGACAGCTCCTTTACCGCGTCCTTCAACATGTCTTTGGGGATCACGCCGTCGGTACGGACGGAAACAAGGGGCAATTCTCCGCCGGTCACTTTCACGGTGGTGGTCAGCGACCGCATGGGGTTCGTCACCTCGTTCGTTCCATAGGTCACACCCCGGGGACAGGTTGCTCCCTCTACCTTGATCTCGTCTCCCACGGTGATTTTCAGTTCACAGCCGTTTGGGCAGACGATACACGTTCTTGTAATGATCTCAGCCAATGATCCGCACCTCCAGTCCTGTATCCTTTGCGTTCTTCAGGGATTCGGCATCCAATTTTATCCGGATCATTTCCGCCGGATTCAGCTTTGCATGCTTTACTTTTTTAACAAGCGTATCGCCGGCATACACGGCAATGGATTTGTTTCTGTCCGGGCGGGAAACGCGCATGGAGATCGTCACGTCCCGCTGGCCGCTGATCTTCCGGGGCAGTACGTACCGGATGCCGTCGGTGACGGACACCTGCACATCTGCCGGGCGGCGTGCGCCGCTTCCGATAAATTCCGCAGCGCCTTGGGCGGCGGCGGCGGCTTCCTCCGACACATAGTCCACCAGGTCATGAACGTGGAGCGCATTACCGCAGGCAAAGATACCGTCTGCGGAGGTCATCATGCTTTCGTCCACCAAAGCCCCGCCGGTGACGGGATCCATCTCAATGCCGGCACCGATAGTCAGCTCGTTCTCCGGAATCAGACCTACGGAAAGAATGAGGGTATCACATTCCACGTACTGCTCCGTACCGGGAATTACGCTTCCCTTTTCATCCACCGATGCGGTGGTAACGCCGGTAAGACGTTCCTTGCCGTGGATCTGCACCACCGTACGGCTGAGGTACAGGGGAATATTATAATCTTCCAGGCACTGGGTGATATTTCTGGGAAGACCGCTGGAATAGGGGAGTTTTTCAAGCACGGCGATGACCTCGCCCCCTTCCAGCGTCAGCCGGCGTGCCATGATCAGGCCGATGTCGCCGGAGCCGAGAATGAGGATCCGCTTACCAACGGAAATATTTTTGAGATTGACAAAGTTCTGGGCAACTCCGGCGGTGAATATACCAGCCGGGCGGCTGCCGGGCACGGCGATGGCACCGCGGGTACGCTCACGGCATCCCATGGCGAGAATGATGGCACCGGCTTTGTATTTGACGATGCCGTCCTTGCCCACGGCGGTGACTACGCGATCGGGCGACACGGAAAGCACCATGGTCCCGGAGGCAAGCTCCGCACCGCTTTTAAGAAACAGGTCAAAATACCTGGCGGCGTATTCCGGGCCGCTGAGGGCTTCCCCAAAACGAATAACGCCGAAGCCGTCGTGGATGCACTGATTCAGAATCCCGCCGGTACGTCCGTCACGCTCGATGAGGAGCACGTCCTTTACGCCCTGTTTTTTTGCCTCCACGGCGGCGGCAAGACCGGCGGGGCCGGCACCGATGATGATCAGATCCTTGCTTATCATTCCTTTACACCTCCGATGAACGGGTGGGAGTCACGGCTGTTGAACTCGATCTCCTCCGGCTTCATGCCGTACTCCGTCGTGAGCATCTCTACGATCTTCGTCATGCAGTAGCCGCCCTGGCACCGACCCATCATGGAGCGGGAACGGTATTTGATACCGATCAGCGAACGGACGCCCAGGGGATTTTCGATGGCGGCACGGATCTCTGCCTTGGAAACGTGCTCACAGCGGCATACGATCTCGCCGTATTCGGGATTCTCACGGCAGAGCTGTTCCCGCTCCTCTTCCGTAAGATCCCGGAAACGCTTCGGCCGTTTTTCTGCCGGCAGAAATGTTTCCTTTTCGGAAAGGGGCATCAGATCCTTGAGAATCGTTACCACGTACCGTGCAATCGGCACGGAGGCGGTAAGTCCCGGGGATTCGATACCGATCAGGTTCAGAAGTCCGGGCACAAGTGTGCTCTCCGTAATCTCAAAATCGGCAAATCCGCCAACCTCCGGCGGCGTCTGCTTTGCGCGAAGTCCGGCGTAACTTGCGATGATATGGCTCCGTTTCAGCGGCGGAAGCAGCTGCACGGCCTCGTCGAACAGTTTTTTGCCGATCCCCTCGGTGGTGGAAACGTCAAGACGGGAATCTATGTACTCGGCGGACGGACCGATCAGAACGTTGTTGTCCTCGGTGGTGGTAAGATGCACGCCCAGACCGCCGATTCCCTTTTTGGGCGCCGGATACACGGGCATGGAGATGAAATCGCTCACCCGCTTATCCAGGATATAATACTCACCGCGGCACGGATAGATCTTATACCGGTTATCCCCTGCCATGGCGGCCACCTTATCGGAATAGAGTCCGGCGGAGTTGATGATCCGTCCGGCTTCCACGACGTTTTCGCCGTCGGTTATTTCAAAAACACCGTCGTCTCTTTTGCAGATTCCGCTCACCTCAAAATTGAAGAAGAAATCCACGCCGTTGCGGTGTGCGTGCTCCGCCAGCGCCACCGTATACAGGAACGGATTGATCACGGCTGTGTTTTTGGACCACATGGCACCGATACCGCCCACGTTGGGCTCCAGCTGGTGCAGCTTGTCCTGTCCGATCAGTTCCAGTCCCACACAGCCGTTCTTATTTCCCTGATCCACCAGGTTTTTAAGGACGGTCATATCCTCCTCGTCAAAGGCAACCACCAGTTTGCCTTTCTTTTTATAAGGGATATCCAGTTCCTTCGCCAGTTCCTCAAAGCCAAGGTTCCCCTCTACGCAGAAACGGGCCATGAGCGAACCGACCTTGTTGTTGAAGCCGGCGTGCACCGCCGCACTGTGCTTGCCGCTTGTTCCCATGGCCACGTCGTGCGCCTTTTCAAGCACGGCACAGGACACGTTGTACCGGGAAAGCTCCCGGGCAATCGCACACCCAACGGCACCCGCACCGATTACGACTACGTCATACTTTGCCACCGTAATACCTCCCATAGGATAAAAATACACTATAATGTATCATTATACCATATATCCAACACGATTTCAAGTTTTTGTAAAAAAGAAGTGCGATTTGCAGAAAATTTCAGGCACGGCGTTTTGGCCGTGCCTGTTTTGCATTTTATTCACCGAATTCTTTCGCTGCACGCTTCAGCATCTGCCGAATGGGCAGATTATACGGGC
>JAZQDY010000235.1:0-4159 GCA_045547015.1 Eubacteriales bacterium
ACCCTGGATTGGCTGCACGAATTTCGAGGCAGACTGACCGATATGCGTGGGGAGGATCACATCTCCTGGGACATCCGTCCCCGGGAATGGACAAGCGTTCCCGAAGCCTTTGATATTAACCGCTGGACATCCGGCAAAATGTATAATACCGGCACTACCCGCACGGAATACGAAACGGTGACAGCAGAATTCGACCGTCTGCTCTCCCGGTACGGCTATCACAGAGACAATGTGATGTATACCTGTAAGGAAAATTCGGACTTCTCCATCGCCATCTTCTGCCACTTTGCCCTGGGTATGGTGCTTTCCTCTCACCTGACCGGCATTTCTCCGGTGCTTCTGTGGCAATCCATGTTTCTCCCCCCGTCCTCCGTTACGGAATTTATCACGGAAGAACGTGTAAAGGGCGAGGTGGTATTCAAATGCCTGCAGATGGGCGACACATCCCATCTGTATGCGGGCGGCGATGCGGTCTCCCCCTCCGGGCTGTTCCCCGAATTCTTCGCGGGGGAAAACGCCCGGACGCAGGTAGGCTACAAACGGACGGACGAATCTGCCGCAAAAACGGCAGACGAACAGCAGGTATAAAACGGCGCAACTGAAAAAGGAGACTGTATGGTGTACCTACGTTCTTTCACACTGCCGGACGCAGAAACGGAATTTATAACCCTTGCCAGTGACCGGAAAAAGGGAGAGATGACCTGCTACGGCAGCAGATACCCTTACGGTATCTTTCCCGGCATGGGACTTTCCCACATCGGCTTTGCACCTATCACCGTATTCTGCGGCGGCAACGGCTCGGGAAAATCCACTCTGCTCAACGTAATCGCCCAGCGGCTGCGCCTTGCCCGCACCGCCGCCTTTAACCAGACGCCCTATTTTGCCGATTACGCCAACCTCTGCCGGTTTACCGTGGAGGACGGAGAAACCGTTCCTGCGGAAAGCCGCATAATCACCAGCGATGACGTGTTTCAGTCACTTCTGCGAAGGCGTGCCGCCCAGGAAGCGGCAGATACCCGCCGGGAAGATCTGATTAGCGAGTATTTTACTCAGCAGGATGCCCCCCGCGTCCGGCTCTCTTCCCTGCAGGATTACGATGCACTGAAAAATCAGAACGATACTCTACGGCATACGCCGTCCCGCTTTGTGAATGACCGGCTTCCACGCACGGAAGACGGTGCCTCCAACGGCGAAAGCGCCTACCGGTATTTCACCGAATCGATCCGCGGAGATGCGCTGTATCTGCTGGATGAGCCGGAAAACAGCCTTGCCCCGCTGCTCGTGGACCGGCTGGCGGATTTTCTCACGGAATCTGCCCGTTTTTTCGGCTGTCAGTTTATTATCGCCACCCACTCTCCCCTTCTTCTGGCACTGCCGGGCGCAAAAATTTACAATCTGGACGCACGCCCCGCTGCCGAGTGCCGATTTGAAGAAATCGAAAGCGTTCGTCTGCTGTACCGTTTCTTCCGCGCTCACGACACCCTGTTTCAGTAAAAAAAGACTGCCGCACCGTAGTACAGCAGTCTCCGTTATACTCTTGCTTATTTTTTGAGAGAATCGCGGATCTCGCGGAGCAGGGAGAGTTCCTCGGCACGCTCGTCCTCGATCTTCTTGGCAGCAGCGGCAGCTTCCGCAGCGGCGGCATCTGCCTTTGCCTTAGCCTCTTCATCAGCCTTGGCCTTTGCTTCGGCAGCCTTCTGCTCTTCTTCCGCATTCAGGCGGCTCTTCGCTTTCATGATAACCCGAAGAACTACGAAGAGGCAGAACGCAATGATGAGGAAGTCGATAATCATCTGCAAAAAGTTACCGTAGCGAACGGCAACCTCTGCCTGTGCGGCGGTGGTTTCCGTAGCCTCTACCGCTTCTTTAATAACCCATTTCCAGTCGCTTACATCCGGATTACCGGTGACGCAGCTAATCAGCGGCATAATAACGTCATTAACCAGGCTGGAGGTGATTTTGCCGAATGCGCCGCCGATCACAACGCCGACGGACAAATCAATAATATTGCCCTTGGTAATAAATTTTCTGAAATCTGCCCAAAACGTGCTTTTCATTTCGTTTCTCCTTTTTTGAACTGTACGGTTTGTATTATCAATATTATACCGCCATACGCAAAGAATCGCAAGTATTTTTTTGCATTTTCACGCAAATTTTATTATTCACAGGAGGTCGCCGTGCTTTTTCTGAAAAAAAGACAGGCAAAAAAGGAATTGGAAACACTGCTTTTTGAAATGCAGCAGTATCTCGCCAACAATTACAAGGATCTTGCCCACGAAACGCGTGAAAAACTGGGGCGGCGCACAGAGGAGCTGGCAAAAGCCGGCCTGCTTGATGAAAAAACGACACAAAAATACCGGAGAATCTACACGGAATACACCGCGCGGCTCCACGGATACGGGCACTGATGCAAAAATTTCCGAAGAAACTCAAAATTCGCTCTTGACATTCGTCCTCGCGTATAGTATAATATGATGGCGACAAAAAGAGCATGTGCTACTGTGGCTCAGTTGGTAGAGCAGCTGATTCGTAATCAGCAGGTCGCCGGTTCGAGTCCGGCCAGTAGCTCCAAAAACAGCGGTTTCCTTTCGGAAACCGCTGTTTTTTTCTCACACAAGCCTTACAATCGCCTGTACCACCAGCAAAACAGCTGCGATGGCTAAAAACTTGCTCACCAGTTTCCTTCCATTTTTCACCGCAAGAGCCGCTCCCAGGTATCCTCCGCATACGTTAGCAACAGCAGCCGGGATCGCTATGGTATAAAGAATATTTCCGCTTGCCATGTATTTTATCGCAGCAATAAAATTGGACACAACAATCACCACTTTGCCGTTGCCTGATGCGGTACGGATATCGTATTTGAAAATAATACAGAACAACATCAGTGCCACAGTACCGCCGCCGGGGCCGAAAAATCCATCGTACAGGCCAAGAAGCAATCCGATTCCCAACAGAATCCATACGTTCTGAAAGGACAGATCCGCACGCATCTTATCCCCGGACGGAATCACGCGCATGAACAAAGTCAGTCCGATAATAAAGCACATGGCACCCACAATGATCCAGCTTTTGTATATGTCAGGAAGGTGAAGCATGATCTCCGTGGAAACAAAAGAGGCCGTCACGGCGGTACACGAAGAAATAAGCGCCGCTTTCACATCCACGTAGCGACTTTTCCAATACCGTACCAGGGCTGAAAACGTGCCAAGACAGCTTTGCAGTTTATTACATCCGTACGCCATATTGAGGGGCATGCCCGTCATAATATAGGCCGGAAGTGCAATAATACCGCCGCCGCCCGCAATCGCATCAATGAAGCCTGCAAAAAACAAAAGCGGGCAGATAATCAAAAGATCCCAAAGTAAATCCAAAATATTCACCTCCTCCCCTTGATTATATCACAGCAAAGTGCTATAATCAAATACATATATTTATATATAAAATATAAAAATTATTTATAAAAGGCGACCGGTGTATGTTTCAAAAAATGGATTACATCTACATGATCTACAAGGAGCAGAGCTTTACCAAAGCGGCGGAAAAGCTGTATGTGTCCCAGCCGTGTCTGAGCGCCGCGGTGAAAAAAATCGAGAATGAAATCGGGGCACCGCTGTTCACCCGCCATCACGCCGCGGTCCTTCCTACGAAAATCGGTCTGGAGTACATTGCAGCGGCAGAAGAAATCATGAATGCATCTCAGCGATTTACCGCTAAGGTGCACGCCATGCACGAGATGGAATTCGGAAGCATTCACGTCGGCGGTTCCAACTACGTTTCCTCCTATATTCTCCCCGTAGTCGTCAGTCACTTTTCCAAACGGTATCCCAAAATCGATATTACGCTGACAGAAACCAACTCCGTAGAGCTGGAAAAAAAGCTGGCAGCTGACGAGCTGGATCTGATTATCGACAGCTTTGACGAGGAGCAGCTTCTGCCTGAAAGCGTGCCGCTTCTGCGCGAAAGAATCCTTCTGGCAGTACCTGCCGCAAGTCCCTGCAACGAATCCCTGCAGGCATACAAAATTCTGCCGGAGAATATTTTCAACGCGGATTTTCCGCTTTCGTCTGTTCCCAGTGTCCCCATCGATTCCTTCCGTGAGGAAAGCTTCATCCTTCTCAAAAGCGGAAACAATATGTATAAACAAGCCATGCGTGTGTTC
>JAZQDY010000236.1:0-3111 GCA_045547015.1 Eubacteriales bacterium
GATCGCTCCCGATGACGGTGGAGAATCCTACCGTCGGCAGGTAGTGTCCCGCTTCTTCGTGGGCGGACGATTGGTTTCCATTCCGTCTCAACTGAAAAAAAGGGAAATCCTGTGGGAATACCTGGTGCATATGCTGTTTGATGAGGGGCGAGTGTATACGGAGATGGAGGTAAACGAGCTTCTCCGGCCGATTCACGAGGATGTATGCTATCTTAGACGTGAGTTTATAAGTGTGGGCCTTATGAGCCGGGATCACGAAAAGTATATAAGACTCCGTTAAACGCTCCCCGTCAGCTTTACGGTCTGCGGCGTGTGATGCACGGCGGGGAGAAATTTGGTGAGAATGTCCGCCGTCTTGATGCGGAGACTGCTGGTGTTCATGCAGGGATGACAGCAGATGTAGTCTTCCCGCAGTACGTCCTCGTCGATCAGCAACTGTACTTCATTTTCTGTATCATAGGCAAGCCCCAGAACGGTGACCGAGCCGGGGGTGACGCCCAGATGAGACTGCATCTTTTCTGCATCCGCAAAGGAAAGACGGGTAGAGCCGATCTGGGCGGACAGCTCTTTTGTTTTAAAAGGCTTGTCGCCCGGCATGAGGAGCAGATACAGCTGAGAGCCGTTGCTGTTCCGGAGAAACAGATTTTTGCACATGGGTGTGCCGAAGGCTTCGTCAATTTGGGTGCATGCTTCAATGGTGAACGCCGCCTCGTGATCGATTCGGTCGTAGGAGATGCCGAGCGCATCCAGGCGCGCGTAGGTTTCTACCTCCGCAGGAATGCGGCAGGAATCATTCGGATTGCCGTGCAGAATTTCGAGAGCCATATTTTTTTCTCCTGAGACGAATTTTGTCGTATGTAACCTTATTATTATACCACAGCGGAAAGAACATTGCAATAGTGCCGGCTTTCCTTTGAAAGTTTACAAGTGATGCGGTCTTTGTTCATTACCCGTGCGAAAAATTGTGGTATACTATCTGCATCAAAGAAAAATCGGGGTGAATAGTTTATGCAGAACTGGAAATATAAGCTGGCTTCCTTTATGTACGGCAGATACGGTACGGACGCTTTGTATTACGCCTTGCTGGCAGGATGGTTTGTCCTTCACCTGCTGTATTCCTTTACGGGGGAGTGGATATTTCCCCTTCTTTCCTGGGCGGTTTTGATCTATATGACGTACCGGGTGTTTTCCCGCAATCTGGCCCGCCGCCGCCGGGAGAATGAGATCTTTCTGAAAGTGTGGCATCCCGTTAAAGATTTCTGCAAACTGCAGTTTCACCGCGTGCGGGACGTGCGTACTTCCGTGTACCGGAAATGTCCCCACTGCAAAGCAGTTTTAAAATTCCCCCGCCGCCGGGGCAAGCATACGGCAAATTGCCCCCGGTGTGCCCATCGGTTTGACGTGCGTGTGTGGTTTTGAGGAAAGATAACTTTTCTGAGGAGGAACCGGATGGATATCAGAAACGCAAAAGCATTTATCAAATACGGAGTGGATGAAACAGGCACATACATATTCCTCAGTGCGGCGATGATGATTATATCCTGTGTTTTTTCTCTGGGTGTTCTGAATTTTCAGAAACTGCATACCATAAAGCTTTTAGAGAAAGCCGGAACCGATATAGAAAAATGCACGCCGCCGCCCAGGTGTTTTCTTGGATACAGACGCCTTTCCGCAGCTTTTGCATTTTTTATCCACACTGAATTATAAAAAAATTACAAAAATGTTCATATTTTGTTGACAAATGCGCGTGGATGCGGTATAATAATAGCAGGGGAAAATCCCGCATCTGTGCGAAAGGAACCATACAGTACCGTGATACGTCTGCTTTTGTTTATCTATACATACGCCGCCTGGCTTTTGGGTACGGTGGTGCCACTGGCACCTGAGACCGGGGATATCAATGTGATGATCGTGGTGGCGATGATTCTTATTGCCGCATTTATGATTTTTATTCTCCTGAAAAGCCGCCGTCCGAGACAGTGATTTTTCAACGAAAGAGCAGGACTGCCGCAGTCAGCGGCAGTCCTGCGGCTTTTTGTTTAAAAATATCTTTTTTCGGAGACGGAATTTTTCACGGAGCGACAGATACTACTTGCAGACAGGCTGTTTTTATGGTATAATGCTTTCAGAGATATCCGTTTGCATTTTAAATCCATACTATATGACAGGAGAGAAAAAACATGAAACTGATGACGAAAATTGCGGCGTTGGCACTTGCGGCTGTTTTGCTTCTTATGACGCTTGCTTCCTGCAGCGGCGGTACAGGTGCGTTGGACGGTACGTACGAGGCGGAAGTATTTGGTACAGGTACGGAGTACGTTTTCAGCGGTAAAACGGTAAAGATGAACGTAACCGTGGCGGGCATGGTTGTGGCAGAACTGGAAGGCTCGTATGAGGTGGACGGCGATAAAATCACGTTCGTTTTCGGCGGGAACGATGACACCGCACAGCAGTACAACGGTACATTCGATTTTTCAAAGGATGAAGAAGCCAATACCATAAAGATCGGATTGATTGAATACACCAAAAAAGCGGATTGAGAAAAAGCGGCGTGCACATAAGGTGCAGCCGCTTTTCTTTTTTCTCAATTCTCTTTTTTTTCGAACGGCATCTTCTCTTTCTGGTCAACTCGTTTCTCTTCGCTTTCGTTGCCCTTTCCTTTGGAGGAGGAACCAAGGCAAAGAAATGTTGAGCCAAGACATAACCATACAGCACCGGCTGCATGATTGTTCCCGGCGGCAAAGCTGATGATTGCAGCCAGATAGAACAATACTGCGGCTATATGGAAAAGCAAGGAAGCATTATTCTGACTTTTCATTTTCTACCTCATTGTTTTCAGTTGCCGAATGCGTTTGTACGGATCGTCACAGTATGTTGCCGGTTGCGTTCAGCGCGTAGTTGCTCACGAAAGACGTTTCTTCCTTCGTGCCGTAGGGCAGAATGTCGGCTTCCAGCTCTTCGATTCTGTCAATCTTTCCGCATGCGTAGTCGAGAAGCCGTCTGCGGCAGGCATCCAGACGGTAGATGAGTCCGCCCAAACGAATATCCTGTACGTCAAAGCCGCTCGTTTTGTTTTCCTTGAACCATTGCTTTTCAAAGGCTTTGGCAAAC
>JAZQDY010000237.1:0-4581 GCA_045547015.1 Eubacteriales bacterium
TCAGCTTCGCTGACAGCTCCCTTTACACAAGGGAGCCTTTGACACAAGATCATTCTACGCTGAATTTTTATTTGCTTTCTGCTCATCGGCAAAGCCTTTATGGAACCCCGCCACTATGGCGGGGTTTTCATCTTACAAAAAACGGAGCATACGCCTCAGATGCGTACGCTCCGCTTTTTCTTTTTCAATAATCAGGAATAAAAATCGTGCCCGCTGATGGTCATGACGTACTCACAGTTCTGCGGCACCCAGAAGTTGGTGGCAAGGGCGGCGTTGATGAAATATAGAATCTCATGGGAGAGCGAATATCCCTCCAGACAGATTTTCGCCGCGATGATACTTTCCTCCGAGGGGGTACAGTAAATCATTCCGTTGGCAGTAGGCGTAAACTGAACGCCGTATTCTCTGTCGAAAATAACATCGTAGATCGTACTGGGGAAGATTTCGGCTCTCGTTCGGTTCAGCACCACGTTTCCTACGGCAATCTGCCCATCAAACGGCTCCGCCCCGGCTTCGGCATAGATGATCCGGGACAGCCAGTATACCTCGTCCTCCACGTAATAGGCATTACCGGGACGGATCGGGGCAGTGCCTGCCACCACGTAGGCGGCAAACTCCTCTGCATTCCATATGACCTCTGCCCCCAGCGCTTTCGCCGCTGCCCGGAGCGGAACGTACGCCCGCGTTTCATCGGCAAACACACCTTCGGGACACCACAGATACCGTCCGTTTGCTTCCATGTATTCCGCACCATTCTGCACGGTCATAACGATATCTGTGCCTGCAAACTGGACTGTTTCAGCTACGGCATCCCAGGATGCGCGGCACACGTTCATCTCCGCGGTAAACTCATAAAGATCCACGTAGGTTGTATCCGCATGGAGAACAGCCCGTCCGCTGTACGGCACTTCGTTTATGTACATCCGCACGTATTCCGTGGCCGGCGTTTCCGCGCTCACCGGTATTTGCTGTGCATACAGAGGTACTGCGGAAGCCGTAAGCAGGCACAGCACCACTTCCAGCACTACGGTCAGTTTTATGCAATTTCTGCATTTCGATAGTAATTGTTTCATACTTTCTCATCCTTTCCTGCCTAATTCTATCATAGAATCCACGCCATTGCAACGAACAATATTTTCCACTGCCGCAGCCATCGGTAAAGAAAAACAGGCATTTTGTTTACAAATGTTCACAATATGTCCGTGAATAAGGAATTGACTTGCCGTCAATCCTTTAGTATAATTATCCTGTAGCGTATCCCTATTATACTTATCCGGAGACATATATATGAAATATTCCGCTCGCACCGCTCTGTGCGCGTTTCTTCTTTCTGCCGCCCTTTTCTGCTCCTCCTGCGGCATCGTTATTATTGAATCCCCGGAAAATATCCCCGAAAGTACCGATACTGCGGCTGTTACCGAATCTGCGGAACGGCTGCCGGAGAAAACGGCCGAAAAGGTCACGAAAATAGATAATGCCGACGCATACAAAGCCGCTGCGGAGGCGTATCTTGCGGCACTTCCAAAAGAGGATTATAACGGTACGTCCTTTTTCATAACCTCCCCGCGCACGGATCCGATCAATCATCCCGATGATTCCGACAGCTATGCCGCGGCAAAGCAAAAACGCAATCAGGCGGTGGAAGCCGGCTGGAACGTACATCTGGCCACCACCCTTGCGGACGAAGCAAATTTTCCTGCCCTTGTCCGCGACAGCATGCTGGCAGAAGAGTACTACTCGGATCTTCTGATGATTCCCCAATATCAGCTGGGTACCTTTTTCGCGGATGCCACTCTCATGAATCTGCGCAGTCTCCCCTTTCTTGATCTGACCCAGCCGTATTTTGACCGGGATTCGGTGGATGCTGCCACTGTGGGAAATGCCGTATACGGCGCGGCAGGTGCCGCCTCTTTTGAAGAAACCACGCTGACAGCCGTGTTTTTCAACCGTGATCTGTGCGAGAAATATGGGTTTGACCTTCCCTACGATAAAGTTTACGACGGTACATGGACGTGGGATGCATTTTTCGCCTACAGTCAGGCAGTGTCCGATATCAACGGAAAACATAACACATCCTATTCCGCATATGCCACCCAGTATGCCGCCGAAATGCTTCCCTCCGTCCAGTTCTTCTCTGCGGGAGGCCGCTTCGTAAAGCAGGGTGACACCGCACCCGTTATTGCCTATTCCGACGCGGACAGTGCCGCCGCTTCCTGTATTCAGTCTCTGTTCCGGGACCCCAATATGCACAAGGACACAAACACCGGCTTGTCCCGCTTCCACGAGGGCAATTCCCTGTTCCTCCTGGATCGGCTGTATCTGATGAGCTGGATGATAAATGGAACGAACAACTGGGGTATTCTTCCCATGCCAAAAGCCACGCCCGAACAGGCAGATTACATTTCGCTCACAGATGAATGCGCGCTGTTCTTCGCCACGCCGAAAAACAACGTACATGCCGCCCGCACCGCGCACATTCTGTCCGCACTGAATGCCGCGTCGTATGGTGTGATCTCGGATGCATACGTTACCCATGCCGTACGATATGTGCTCCGCGACAACGATTCCGCCAATATGCTGGATACTCTGATCCGTACCCGCACCTACGATTTTGCATTCTCCTTCGGCAGAACGGAGCCGCTTTTGGAAAATGCATCCTTCGGCGGGATGAAAAACATTGCCGGCGGCACGCCGTTTTCCACCGTAGTGAAGCGGATTCCCAACGCAAATGCCCAACTAAGCAGAAAATTCCCCGGATAACAAAGAGGTTCGCGGTATAAGTGTATGCACCGCCATACTATACTAGAACTGTCCGACATTCTTTCTCGGAAAGGAGCGCACCTATGGGAATCAATACAATCGGCAATACACTCACGCTGCTGGGTCGTATTTTCGACACCCAGAAACAGCGAAAGCCGATTCTCACTGAAACATCAGACAAACCGCCGTGCCGACTGGTGCCCATCCGCCAGCCGCTGTCCCGCGTGCATCCGGAAGAGGTTGGGCTGGACAGTGAACGGATCGCCTCGTTCCTAAGAGACGTTGCCAAAGATGAAACGATGCATATGCACAGCATCCTGATTCTGCGTCATGGAAAGATTGCCGCGGAAGCGATCTTTGACGGAAATGATCCCCATATCTGGAAGCAAACCTATTCCGCCTGCAAAAGCATTACCGCACTGGCAATCGGTATGCTTTGTGATGAAGGAAAGCTGTCTCCCGACAGCAAGCTGACCGAGCTGTTTGAAAAACACCTGACACCCATCAGCCGGCTGGCAGTTAAAGACCTTACCGTGCGTCATCTTCTGACAATGACCACCGGCGCCTCCTTCAACGAAGCCGCCATGCTGACAGAGCGGGATTGGGTGAAGGGATACTTCAGCGGCACCTTTTCCCCCGGTTCATTTTCCTATAACAGTTTGAATTCCTATATGCTGTCCGCCATCGTACAAGCAAAAACGGGACAGCGGCTTTCGGAATATCTGACGCCGCGTCTCTTTGCCCCGTTGGGGATAGATGAGGTTTTCTGGGAAACCTGCCCCATGGGCATCGACAAGGGCGGCTGGGGACTTTATCTCCGCCCGGAGGATCTGGCCAAAATCGGCGTTCTGGTTATGCAGGACGGTGTGTGGAAAGGCAAACGGCTGATCTCCCGTGCCTTTCTGCAGACGGCAACGCGAACGCAGACTTCTTCCGGCACGGTCTCCGCCCTGTACGATTACGGATTCCATATCTGGACGGGCAAAGAGCAGGATTCCTTCCTGTTCAACGGCATGCTGGGACAGAACGTGCTTGGATTCCGGAAAAGCGATATACTTCTCGTTACCCACGCCGGCAATGATGAAATGTTCCACAGCGGCAATTACTTTCCGCTGGCGGCACGGTATTTCAGCGATATTCCGAAAAAAACACTTCCGCCCAACGAGGAAGCCTATGCCCGGCTTACAAAAACAATTAACAGACTGAAAGAACATCCGCTTCCGCCGGATGTTCCAAAAAAGCGATCAACCTTTAGCCGGCTGTTTAAAAAGCAAGCAGCGCCTGTTCCTGCGGCTTTGCCGCCGGAATGCGACCTGCTGTCCGGCAGGCGGTTTGAATCGGACGATCTCAACAGCCCCTCCGTTTCCCTCATGCCGCTGATGCTGCAGGTGGTGCAGAATAATTACGGCAGCGGCTTCCACTTCCTCTCCTTTCTGAAAAACGGCAGTAAATTCTATATGACCTATGGAGAAGCAGACGCCAGTTATCTTCTGCCCGTGGGCTTCGGTGTATCCGCCGACGGGGATCTCTCCATTGGCGGCATTCCATATCATGTAAAAACGCTGGGCACATTCGTGCGGGATGAAGATGGACGACCGCTTCTGAAAATCCGTATCTCGTTTTGCGAAACGCCCATGACCCGGTATCTGAAGCTGTATTACACCGGCATATCCCCCCATCTGAAGCAGTACGAACAGCCTGGAAGCGCGTTTATTTTCTCCTCCATTCTCAGTGTAAAACACGCCTTGAATCTGGCACCCATCATCGGTGGAACCATTGACAAAATTGACAACGATTATCTTCGCTATCGGGTGGATAAGG
>JAZQDY010000238.1:0-3115 GCA_045547015.1 Eubacteriales bacterium
ACTGTGTCAAGATGAAAAAATTATTTTGGATATATTGCAGAAAATAAGGAGAAGTGAAATTATGAAATCCTTTGTTATGACTATCGGCGGGGACGTGTGCCCCACCATCGGCAATGAAGAACTGTTTGCCGGCGGTGCCCACGAGGCACTGTTCGGGGACGTGCTCGCCGTGTTCCGGGAAGCGGATGTGAATTTTATAAATCTGGAATGTGCCCTTACCCAATCGGAAAATGCGATCAAAAAATACGGACCGAATCTGAAAACGTCACCGGATACGGCGAAAACGCTGAAAGCCGCCGGCATTACTCACTGCACACTCAGCAACAATCATACCTTTGATTTCGGTGTCGAGGGATTACGTGATACGGAAAAGGCACTCCGGGAAAGCGGTATCGTATATACGGGCATCGGCGATACCGATACGGATGCCCGCCGGGATCTGCTTATTGGGAAAAACGGAAAGAAGATCGCGGTCATTACCGTCTGCGAGCATGAGTATTCCTATGCACTGCCGGATCGGTGCGGCGCGAGAGCGTACGACCCTTACGATACGAATGACGATATTGCGGCGGCAAAAAAGACGGCGGACTACGTGATCGTGATCTACCACGGCGGCAAGGAGCACTGCCGGTATCCGTCGCCAAGGCTTATAAAGCTGTGCCGTTCCATGGCGACCCACGGGGCTGATGCGGTGATTTGCCAGCACAGCCACTGCATTGGCTGCTATGAGCAGTACAACGGATGCCACATTTTGTACGGACAGGGGAATTTCCATTTTACCGGCAAATACGATCCGTCAAACGATATGTGGCATACCGCACTTCTTCTGCGGCTGACAGTGGGCGATACGCTGGAGGTGGAATTTTTGCCTGTCCGTGCCGCCGGGCCGTCCATTTCCCTTGCCAAAGGGGAAGATAAGGAGCGGATCCTTGCGGAATTTGCCGCCCGGAACGAGGAGCTCGCCGATGGCAGATGGCGGGACGGATGGCACGCCTTCTGTGAATCCGTGCGGGATATATACGAGCAGCCTGTCCGTAAGGCGGACTGGGACTGGTTCTCCCATTATCTGGACTGCGAAGCACACACGGACGTGTGGCGGGAGCTGTTTCCCACCTGGAATCAAACCAACGAGAAATAAGAAAGAGAGGCGTTTCCCTTGAAGATCGTTACCGCACAGCGGGGAGATACCGCCGAGTATTTTACGGCAGAGTTGAAAAAATATATTACGGCCATGTCCCGGGGAAAGATTGTGCCAAAGATCCGGTATACGGATTCTTTGCCGGAGAATCCCACGGATACCATTGTGCTGGCACTGCTTGACGAGCTGGGACTCAGTACCGCCGATCTGAACGATCCGTTCATCGAGGATATTATCGATATCCGCATCGAAAACGGATCCGGTTATATCGCCGGCAGCAACCAGAGAAGTATCCTGATGGGCGTGTATAAATACTGTACGTCATTAGGGTGCCGCTTTATCCGCCCCGGCCCGGACGGGGACTACGTGCCGAAGGCGGATGTGGAGAGACACACTTTCACCTATCGGAAGAAAGCGGATCAGCCATTCCGGGGGGAGTGCACGGAAGGTGCCGTCAGTTACGAGCATATAAGGGATACGGTGTATTTCCTCCCGAAAATCGGCATGAATATGTATATGATCGAGGGACTTGTGCCGTATACCTATATGCACAAATGGTACGGCCACGTATACAATACGAAGCTGCGCCAAAAGGGACAGGTAACCTCCTATGCCATGCTGGAGGAATACGTGGATCTTTTGGAAAAGGATATAAAGAAAACGGGGATTCAACTGCATACACTGGGGCACGGATGGATGTTTGAACGGTTCGGCATCAACCGGGAGAACGAGAAAAACGCGTCGGAAATCATGACGCCGGAGCAGAAGCGTCATCTGGCACTGGTAAAAGGGAAGAGGGATATTTTCGGCGGCAGTACGTTCTATACCCAGTTCTGCTATTCCAGTCCCGAAACCCGGAAGCTGCTGGTTGACACGCTGATGGACTACATTAAGAAGAAACCCCACGTGGATTTCGTGCACGTGTGGCTTTCCGATGCGCCCAACAATCTCTGCGAGTGTGAGCAGTGTCGGAAGAAGCATCTGTCCGATTACTACGTGATGCTTCTGAACGAACTGGATGCAGAACTTACAAAAATCGGCTCTCAGCAGCGGATCGTGCTGATTATGTACGTGGAAACGGAGCGTCCGCCCGTGACGGAACGGCTGAAAAATCCGGGACGGTACGTTCTCAATCCCGCCATCGGTCTGCATTACGAAAACGGGTATACGAGTGAGCCGTTTGAGGGGGAAGAGCCACCTTTCGTTTTGAATCAATACCATCCCAAATCCGCCCCGCTTCGGATGAAGTGGCACAGGGACTGGAAGGCACTGTGCGAAAACATCCCCAGCATGATTTTTGAGTACCGTTTCTATACGGATATGTACTGCGATCCCGGCTATATGCAGATTGCCCGGGAGACGTACCGGGATATGAAATCGCTGCCCGCCCTATCGTTCAACGGGTGCATGAGCGATCAGACGCACCGGATGGCTATGCCCACGGCACTGCCCCGGGTTATGATGGGTGAGACACTCTTTGATACGTCCGTGGATTTTGACAGATTGACAAACGATTATTTTACCGGTGCTTTCGGAGAAGACGGCCTGCTGTGCCGGCAGTATCTGGAGACGCTCAGTGATCTTTTCTGCCCGTCCAATCAGCGGATCGGCAGTGCCAGCGGTGTGGAAGAGGCCGCCTTCGGGGACGAAGAGACGAAAAAGAAATGCTGGATCAATAATGAGGCCGTATCGGAGAAGCTGAAACAGATCCCGGCTCGTATCGATACGTTTCTGCCTACGGTGGAGAAGAATATTTCACTTTGTACGGACAGTGCCCAGCGCCTGTCCTGGGTGTATCTCCGTCACCACGGGGAGATCTGCCGGCGGCTGGCCAATGTTCTGCTGGCCGGGGCACAGAACGATATGGATACGGCGCGTGCACGCTTTGACGAAATGCGTGATTATCTGTCGGAGCATGAGATGGAGTGGCACGGTGCGTTTGATATGTACCTGTTCCTCCGCAGTGTGAGCTTTAAA
>JAZQDY010000239.1:0-29526 GCA_045547015.1 Eubacteriales bacterium
CTTTGACAAGATGCGCATGATCACAACGGAGGGCGAGTTTGATTCCCAGAACCGGTCGTTCTGGAGTGCGGCACACGGCAAGTATTTCGCCTATTTCCGGAGCGAGCACGTGCCTGCCCCCGGTACTGACCGGATGGATACTTCCTGCATGGATGCGGATGCCAGAGCGCTGTACGATGCGGATCGGTTTTTGCTCCGTGAGCCGGGAGAGGGCACGTACGTCTTTATGCGGGATATCTGCGTGGCGGAATCCCCGGATGCCATAAACTGGTCCCACACGAAGCATATCCAGTTTACCGGCCGGGATTTTCAGCTGTATAACAACTGCGTGTTCCCTTATCCCCGGGCACCCCATATGCTGATTGCCTTTCCGCTTCGCTACGCCGAGCGTAAGGCGTGGACGAAAAACTACGATGAGCTGTGCGGCAGAGAAGACCGCCTGGAACGTATGAAAATAATAGCGCGCTTCGGTCTTGCCATTTCCGACGGCTTGTTCATGTCCAGCCGGGACGGTTACAACTTCACCAAATTCGACGAGGCGTTTATTGCACCGCCGCCGGAAAATCCCGAATCCTTCGTGTACGGAGACGGCACGGCCGTGCCCAACGTGATCGAAGTTCCCTCCGATATTCCCGGGGCGGATAACGAATATATGATCCTGGTGCGGGAAAGCTACCGCACCGCCGTGGATCACAATAAGCTGGTGAAGTACACCATCCGTATGGACGGATTCGTGTCCATCCACGCCGGCAGTGAGCCGGCAGTGGCAGTGACCAAGCCCTTTATCTACGAGGGCAAGGATTTGTACGCCAATATTGCTACCTCCGCCCGGGGCGGTGCGTTCTTCACGCTTACCTGCGGGGACGAATCCTATACCTCCGTGGAGATTTTCGGCAATTCCGTGGACAAGCGGATCCGCATTGCCGGTGACGAGGCGGTGGGACGCCTGACCGGCAAAGAAGTTACGCTTACCGTTCAGATGTTCGACTGCGATCTGTACGCCATCCGGTTTCAGTGACGGATCGTACTGCACACCACGGGCGAGGGGACGATTACCGTCCCCTTTGCGGTGATGTATCGGGGAAAAACAAGAAAAGAATCGGACAGGCAGTTTTTGTTCCTGCCTGCGGGATTTCTGCGGCATTGACAGCCGAACGGACATCGCAGTTTTTCAAAAATTATAAAAAGGGAGAAATCTCATGAAACCCTACACAGCTTTGCACCTGGATGTGCAGCGGAACGTGATCGGCGGCTCGCCGGAGACGCTGCGGGACGCCATCCGCCACGGTGCGGATCTGCGCATCTATACGGAGTTTAGGCATAACGAGCATATCGACGGCGCATCTGAAAACAATGAAATGATCCGGGAGGTGTCCGATTTCCCCGCCGCGTATCTGATCGACGACAGGTGGGTTGCCGGCATTATGACACTGCGCCAGCCGGTTACTCTGCCCGATCGGTTCGGCAGTCGATCCTCCATGTCGTTTTTCATGTATAACGAAAACGGACAGCAGGCGTGCGCCCGTCCGTATCTGGATGCCCACGGCTATGAAGAGCCGCTTTTGGAGGATCCCAATTATGGACAAATTGATATGTCCAAATATCATATGCTTTCTTCCGACGGCGTTACCGCCGCGCCCTCTGTCAATTTCATCTACGATTTTTATTCCTATAAATATTTCGTGCAGGATCAGTGGACGGAAATCTACGCCCACGATAAGGACGGAAATCCCATCTCCGGCTCTGCCCGCGCGCTGGATGAAGCATCCTCCGCCGGACAGGATCTGAAGGTTGCCATCAGCGGTATTGCAGAAGGGGTGGGCGGAGAAGAAAACGCGCTCCGCCATGAACTCATCATCGCTACCGGACCGCATTATTATTACAGCGAAAGCGGCTATATGGTGGCGGAAACCCGTCCCTTTGTCCGGGTGAAGCCGGCGATCCCCATGGTGTACGAAGAAGGGAACTGGGATTTCGGTTGGGCAATCGTCCGCAGTGACGGACATGTGGCGGGACGGTACTACGATCCCTACACCATGAAGATCCGCCACACGTTTTCCCGCCACGCCATGCGTTGGTTCACCCGCGGCTGAGAAATGCGGGCATAATCTGACATCGGGGAGGCGAAAAATGTCACCACCCCGCGTTGACAACGGGATGCCGGCGTGCTATAATACGTCTTGGGTAGAACATAGGAAAGAAGGATTTCTTTATCATGCAGCCAAATCAGAAACGAGTCTGGAAATTCAGTTACACCTGGGTGATTGTGGCGCTGTCCTTTCTCACCGTGTGCATTGCCCTCGGGTTTTGCAGCTCGGCGAAAAGCTTGTTTATCGCTCCCATTACGGAGGCGCTGGGGATTTCCCGCAGTGCCTTTTCCGTAAACGACAGCTGCCGGTTTATCGCCAGCACTATCGTGAATTTGTTTTTTGGGAGCCTGATTGCCCGTTTCGGGTCCAAAAAACTTATGTGTGCCGGTCTTTTCGCCCTGATCGTTTCGTCTGTTCTTTATTCCGCTGCCAATACGGTGTGGGGATTCTATATCGGCGGCGTTTTCCTGGGTGTGGGTTTTTCCTGGACCACCACCACCATGGTGGGATACGTGGTGAATGTCTGGTGTAAGGAAAATAAAGGCACCGTCATGGGCGCCATCCTTGCCGCCAACGGCGTAGGTGCCGCCATCGCCATGCAGATTCTTTCTCCTATCATTTACGAGGAGGGAAATCCTTTCGGCTATCGGAATGCATACCGCCTGGTTGCCCTCATTCTGTTCGTCCTTGCCGTACTGGTGTTCCTGTTTTTCAGGGATAAACCAAAGGACACAACCGATGAAACTGCCCAGACGGGCAAAAAGAGATCCCGCGACAGAAACTGGGAGGGCATTGCATACAGTGACGCTTTGAAAAAGGCGTATTTCTACGCCGCTCTCGTCTGTGTATTTCTGATTGGGGTGGTTCTGCAGGGGATTGTGGGTGTGGGTGCACCGCTCATGAAGGATATGGGTATCCCTCCGGAGCAGGTTGCCAATATTCTCAGTTATCACGCCATTGCGCTGACTGTGTTCAAGTTTCTGAGCGGTATCCTGTACGATAAGTTCGGGCTCCGGATCAGTTCCAATATTTGCCTTGCGGCAGGCGTGGTGGTGATTTTCTTGCTTACGCTGGTGGATGCCAGCCCCTTTGGTATTGCCTGTGCCTGGATTTACAGCATCTTTTCCTCGCTGGCTCTTCCGCTGGAAACGATCATGGTACCGATTTTTGCCGCTGATCTGTTCGGCGAGAAATCCTACAACAAAATTCTCGGTCTGTTTACGTCTGTCAGCACGGCCGGTTTTGCCGTCAGCACACCGATCTTCAATCTGTGCTACGACATTATCGGTACGTATAATCCCGCGCTGTATATAGGATGCGGCATTATGATTGCCGTCAGCATTGCCATGCAGTTCGTGGTCTCTGCCGCCAACCGTCAGCGGTGTGCGGTGGAAGAAAAGAAATAAAATAAGGGGTCTGCCTGTGTGCAGACCCCCATTTTTATCCGAACAGTACGCCGTACCGCTGAAACAGCGTTCGTACCGTGTCATCCTTTACGATCTGCTTTTTCTGACCGGGATTCAAGGCATCGTACACCGTCTGCAATGCCGCGCGGGTTTCGTTTACGGCTTTGTCCGTTTTGTCTGTCAGTTCCTTTTTTGTCACTGCACACCAAACCTTTCCAGTGCCGCCTTGTAGTCTGATTCGTCCGCCATCTCAACAGGCTTCGCGTCTTCTTCCATGGCGGCGTATTCCTCGTTGGTGATCTCGTAAAACGCGGATGCATCCGCGCCTTCGGCGAGATAGACGGTTTTTCCGTAAACCTCTCCGTTTGTCAGAATATATCCGTTTTGTGCTTTGATAACTGTGCGCATTCTTTCCTCCTTATACGAGTGCTATGGTCCAGTTCGGCTTCGTATCGTAAAGCTCGACCCATCCTACGGTGTCAACACCGTCAGCCGCGCCCGGACTTGTTTCAAATGCTTTTTGCACCGCCGCCTCTGAAAGGGTGACGGTTAGACCTGACGTGGCGGGCGACAGGGCGTCGATGATGGACGTGATGCTTTCTTTGTCAAGGCTTTTCGCGGCACTTACGTCGAAATATTCGCACCCTATCACACCCTCCACAAGCATGTGTGTGAGTGCAGTGCAGCTGCGGAACGGTCTTGAATACGTGTCCCTGGGAATGGTGTTTGTTCCGTCTGCCTTCAAAATAATCTTGTCGATATGAGTCAGGCGACTGCATCCAAAAAAACAAGCATTTATACCCGTACAACTTTCGAAACTGATAGCAGGCAATCTTGTGATGTTAAGTGCCGCATATGCAAACATATCCATTTTTGTACACGCGCTCGTGTCAAGAACAACACCCGCCCGTTCAAGGCATCCTTTTACGTCAAGTCTTTTAGAACTCGGCACACTATACCCTATATACGCAAACATATAATCCGCATAGGTTGGCTTAATATCGTACTTCGGCTTGAACGTATCATCATCCCACGCGCCATAAGCGAACACGGAACTCCAGCGTGCTATTCTCTTGCCCTTTGCCTGTATATTATCCCACATCTGGTCAAGCATGGCGGAAAAACCGTCGCTGTATCCTTCGGCTTTTCCTTCACTGTATCCGCTCTCTTCTCCATACATGTATCCATCATGGAAACCGTATTCGTGTACCGCCTCCACGCCGCCCGGCATTTCTGCCGTGGTGTACGTTTCATTGCCGCCTGTTTTTTCGCGGATTTTCTGGGCAATCGCCGCAATACTGGCTTCTTCGTACAGCTTTTTCATCAGTATTCCACCTCGTCACCCACCGGGATTTCTGCAAGAACCGCGTCCACAATCTCTTCTTTCGTGGGAAGAGACACCGCTTCCCAGTTTGTCGGTTTTCCTTTTGCATCCACGGCGGATACCTTCAGCATCTGTCCCACCTGCGCCAATCCGGGCGCCGGCACGTAGTCCCCTTTCGGCTGTGCGCCTACCTCCTCGGCGGTGTAAGTGGGCTTTTTCGGCTGTTTTGCCCATGCCGGCACGGTGGGATCCCGCTCGGCAAGCACGCGCCCGGCGCGGACTGTTACTTTTTCCTGTTCTTTGATTCGTGCGGTAATCATCACAGAACCTCCTTCGAGAGGGACGTTTCCACGATCATCTGTCCCAGCCGGAGGCCGATCACGTCTCCTTCGCGGTTTTTGACGCGCACCTGTACCTCCTCCGGCTTTGCGGACATGGCGAATGTTTCCGCCTGGGTCAGCGGAAACAGAAATGCCCCGTGCGGTTTGCTGTAGGTGATTTCTCCCGCGGACAGCCGTTTTTTCAGGGTGCCGATCACAATTTCTACGTCCGCGAACGTATCGGCGTCTGCTGCCGTTTCGTCTGCGGACAGAATTTCAAAGGGAATCGCATACTGATCCCCCTGCATAATAATGGTTGCGTTGTTCAAATTTCTGTTTTTCTCCTTTGCTTTTGATGTGTATGTTTCGGAGGCTGCAGCACTCTTTTTTACACGGCTTTGTTTTCCTGTGTTTATTGTATCATCCCGCTTTGTGCTTTGTCAACAGTTTGGGCGCCTGCCGGATTGCACTCGGTTTTTCCGGGAGAATTCCGAAGGGGCGGGAGCCTCTCCCGAAAGTAGGCGTCTGCGCCGGAAAATAACGGGCAGACGTCGAAAATTATATTTACAATTCAGCCAATCTGTGGTATACTTTTACGGAGGTGATTCTGTGCTGACTGTTTCAAAAAATTCCGCCGTATCTCCGGCAATGAAGGATAAACTGCTGGCATACGCCGCAAAATTCAATGCCGCAGACGAAGAGATATATATCCAGGATATTGACAACGCCCATGCGGCAGAATGGATGCTTTGGAATATTCCGCTGATCGATATTCCCGATAAGACGCTGGAAGAAACGTACTACTTCCGGTACTGGACCCTCCGCAAGCATCAGAAAACCACGGCGGACGGCGTTCTTATGTCGGAGTTTCTGCCGCCTGTTCCCTGGGCGGGAAAACATAATATGATTATTGCCGCCGTGGGGCACCACGTATCAGAGGCAAAATGGCTCCGGTGCGGCAAAGCGTGGCTCACGGAGTATCTGTCCTTCTGGCTTCATGAGCCGGCAAATACCTATCTGTACAGTACCTGGCTGCCGGCGTCCGTTCTGGAGCTGTGCCGGCATCACGGAGACTGGGGCTTTGCCGTGCGGAATCTTGATAAAATGATCCGTTACTGGGAAACCACGGCACGGGAGCATAAAACGCCTTCCGGCCTGTTCTGGTCCATCGACGGAAACGACGCCATGGAATTCAGTATCAGCGGCACCGGCACGGACGGAAAAGCGCAGAAGGGCATTCGTCCCACGCTGAACGCATATATGGCGGCAAGCGCCCGCGCTATCGCCGAGACGGCGGAAATCGCCGGACGGGAGGATACTGCCCGTGAGTACCGGGAAAAATATGAAACGGTGCGCGGCCTTCTGAACGAATATCTGTGGGACGGAGATTTTTATAAAGCGATCCATCCTGCTCCCGATGGCACGCCGGATGTGCACGCCTTGCCGGCAGAGCGCAGTGCGCGGGAACTCATCGGATATATTCCCTGGTGTTTTGATCTGCCCCCCGCGGGACGGGAAAGTGCTTTTCGATATCTTCTGTCCGAGAAAGGATTTGACGCTCCCTACGGACTTACAACGGCGGAGAGGGCGCATCCCCGCTTTTTGTACGAATCTGCCCATGAATGTATGTGGAACGGATACGTGTGGCCCTTTGCCACCGCCCAGACGCTGACGGCGGTGATCCGCCTCATGGAAACCTGCGGGGAGACGGTGGTGACCGGCGGCGATTTTTACCGGATGCTGAAAACCTACGCCGCGGGGCATAAACGCACGCTGCCGGACGGCACGCAGGTGCCGTGGATTGATGAAAAACGCCATCCGCTGCGGGATGAGTGGACCTGCCGTGATATGCTGGCGTCTTGGGGCTGGCGTCCCGAGAAGGGCGGCAGAGAACGGGGCAAGGATTATAATCATTCCACCTTCTGCGATCTTCTGCTTCGGGGCGTTTTGGGACTCCGCGCCGAGGACGGCGTGCTGACCGCCGCGCCCCGTGTGCCGGCGGATTGGGAGTCATTTACGGTAGAAAATCTGTGGTGCGGCGATGAGTGCCATGCCGTATCCTATAAAAAGGAGCAGAAAAATGGAGTATAAGGAGCCCGCGACGGCGGCACTGCCCCAGCGGCTTGCCTATGCCGATGGTCTGGAAAATCTTATAGAGGCGCGGCAGAGAGTCGCCGCCGCAGCGCGTGAGCGGTACGTAAAAGACATCTTTTCCGACCCGGAAAGATACCGGGCTGATCTCAGAGATATGCTGGGATGGCCGTTGAATGACCGGGGCCGGATGCTGGATTTTCCCAGCGGGCGCGCAGAACGCATCGGTGAGACGGATGAACACGAGATTTTCCGGATGCAGATAGAGATCCTGCCGGACGTACGGATGTCAGGCCTTCTTTTCCGCATACCGGGCGAGACGGCAGGGGGCAAAAAGGCACCGCTCGTTCTGGTACAGCACGGAGGATTGGGCACACCGGAGTTCATCGCCGGCATGATCGGGGATACTACTGCCAATTATAACGATATGCTGGCGCGTGTGCTTCGACGCGGCGTGCACGTGTTTGCGCCCCAGCTGCTTTTGTGGGATGATAAAAAATACGGTCCCTCTTATGACCGGCACGCGATCGACGCCCGGCTGAAGCGGGTGGGCAGCTCCATTGCCGCCGTGGAGGTGTACGGGATTCTGCAGATACTGAAGTATTTCAGAAATATGCCGTATACGGAAAAAACAGGTATGGTGGGCATGTCCTGGGGCGGATTCTATACGCTGATGGCGGCTGCGCTGGATACGGAAATGGATGCCGTTCTGTCCTGCTCGTATTTCAACGAAAGAGACCGGATCCCGTGGTGCGACTGGACGTGGAAATCGTCCGCCCTCCGTTTTGACGATGCGGAGATTGCGGCCCTCATCTATCCCCGTCCCTTGACTCTTGCGGTGGGGCGGCAGGATCCTCTCTTCGATTACGCAGGCGCGGAGGCGGCGTTCGGCCGGCTTGCCGCGCTTTGCGAGCCGGTGGGAACAGATTGGGTGCAGTTTCTGCCTTTCGACGGGGAGCATGAATTCATCCCCGATGACGCACCCATTGATGCCCTGATCCACAGGCTTCGATAAATAACAGTCCGCATTTATAACCGGCAATAAAGTACCAAGGAGTTTTTCGAAAATAGCATGGAAGTTTTTAATCTGACCCTCAGCCAGATGCTGATGATGTTTCTTTTGATTTCGGTGGGATTTCTTCTCCGGAAGAAGAATTTTCTGCCGGAGAACGCCTACGTTTCTCTGTCCAAGCTGGAAACGTACGTTTTTGCCCCCGCTTTGACGCTGCATACTTTCACGAATAACTGTACGGTTCAGTCCTTCCGGGAAAATTCCGTTCTGATCCTGTATGGATTCCTCCTGGCGGCAGGGGCTGCGATTCTTTCCCATCCCCTTTCCCGGCTTATCGTACGGAATAAAAAGGGGGACGCGAAAGGCGCATATCTGCAGAATATCTATAAATACGCACTTACCTTCGGCAACTGGGGGTATCTCGGGAACTTTCTGATCCTGCAGATCTTCGGTCCGGAGACGTTCTTCCTCTATTCCATGTATACTATGATGATGAGCGTAATTACCAACAGCTGGGGACTGTATATCCTGATCCCCAAGGAGCAGAATGCCGGTGTTTGGAAAAACCTCAAAAAAGGACTCCTTGCACCGCCCATCCTTGCCCTGTTTTTGGGTATCGTTCTCGGGTTTACGGGCGCGAAGACCTATATGCCCGATTTCATTCTGTCCGCACTGAACAGTGCCGGTGGCTGCATGGGACCTGCCGCTATGCTGCTGGCAGGTATCGTCATCGGCGGCTACGATTTCCGCACCCTGTTCAACAATAAAAAGGTGTACCTGGTAACGGTCTTCCGCCTTTTGATTATTCCCGCCGTTATGCTCACGATTCTCCGCCTTGCCGGTGCACCGGAGCAGGTGCAGACCTTTACCCTGTTCGCCTTTGCGGCACCCCTGGGACTGAACACCATCGTCTATCCTGCCGCGTACGGCGGAGAGACGAAAACCGGTGCGGCGATGACCATCATTTCCAGCACCCTTTCCGTAATCACCATTCCGCTGATGTATCTTCTGTTCATGGTGATTCTTTAATCTGAACGATTGGATAGTACGTATGAAACAAAAACGAATTTTGTCCGTGCAGGATATCTCCTGTTTCGGTAAATGTGCCAATACGGTGGCTTTGCCGGTCATCAGTGCCGGCGGCGCAGAGTGCGCCGTTCTGCCCACCGCGCTCCTTTCTACCCATACCGGCGGCTTTGAGGGATACTCTTTTCTTGATCTCACCGCCGAGATGCATAAGGTGCTTTCCCACTGGCAAAAGATCGGCATTACCTTCGATATGCTCTATACCGGCTATTTCGGCTCCGTAGAGCAGCTGACCGCCGTGAAGAATGCCGCGCCCGCCCTGCTTGTGACGGGGGGCGTAACCCTGGTGGATCCCGTGCTGGGTGATGCCGGCCGGCTGTACTCCATCTACGATGATGCATTTGTTGCCGCCATGCGGGATTTCTGCCGCGGGGCGGATATCATCACCCCCAACGTTACGGAAGCGTGCCTGCTGGCCGGCATCCCTTACGACGGCGATGCTTATGATGCCGATTGCATGAATGCACTGTTTTCGGCGTTTGCCGATTTTGGCATTGGTGCGGTTGTTATTACCGGCGTCCGTTTTTCCGGCGGGGATGCGGACGAGATCGGCGTTGCCGTGATGGATTACCGTACGGGCAAGCGGATGTCTTTGTCTGCCCCCCGTATTGAAGCACCGCTCCACGGAACGGGTGATGTGTTCGCCTCCGCTTTGGCGGTGTACCTGGTGAACGGATTCCCCCTGCGGGAAGCCTTGACCCGGACCATTGCTTTTGTCACGGACGCCATCACGGATACGAGAGAGGATCTTCAGAATCACTGGTACGGCGTGCGTTTTGAGGACAGCCTTTGGCGGATTACGGAAGACTGCCGGAAGCGGCGGATGGAAAACGCCATCCTCCGCCCGGAGAAGAAAGAGGGATTTGCACAATGATTACCTACGATTCTATCCGCAAAAATGAGGATATCCGCGCGCTGATTACCCGGGCGGATGAATCCCTCATTGCGCTCGGCTATACGGAGCACAGCTTTGCCCACGTGACGCGGGTGGCGGAGACGGCAGGGGAGATCCTTACCGTGCTCGGCTACGATGCCCATAACGTGGAGCTTGCCAAGATCGCCGGGTATCTGCACGATATCGGCAATCTGGTGAACCGGGTGGAGCACTCCCAGTCCGGCGCGGTCATGGCGTTTACGCTTTTGACCAAAATGGGTATGGATATCCCGGACGTGGCAACGGTCACAACCGCCATCGGCAATCACGACGAGGGCACCGGCGTGCCGGGGAACCCCATTGCCGCCGCGCTGCTCCTGGCGGATAAAACGGACGTGCGCCGCAGCCGGGTCCGCAGCGCGGATTTCCACGCGGTGGACATTCACGACCGGGTAAACTATTCCGTGGAGAAATCCGTGGTCGCCATCGATGCGGAGAATAAGCGGATCTCCCTCACCCTCACCATCGATACCAAATACGGCTCGGTGATGGATTATTTTGAGATATTTCTCACCCGGATGCTCCTCTGCTGCAAGGCGGCGGAGGCGCTGGGGCTCACTTTCAAGCTGATCGCCAACGATCAGGTGCTTCTCTGAGAAAGAGGTCACGCTATGGATTTTACATATCTTGATCGGTTTCTGGATTCGCTTTTGGATTTCGGATTCCCTATGTACGACTGCACCGTATGGGCGCACCATGAACAGCTTTACCGCCGGCAGGGTGGTTTTATCGACGTGGCCAAACGGCGCACCCATGAGCCGCAGACGAAATATTTTCTGTATTCCTGTACCAAGCCGGTAACCACCGCCGCCGCCCTGATCCTTCTGGAGCAGGGGAAATACCGCCTGTCTGATCCCCTTTCGGAATATCTGCCGGAGTTTGGGGAAATGAACGTGCTTCAGAAAAATGCAGACGGCACGGAAACGCTGCGTCCGGCAAAAACGAAAATCACGATTCTCGATCTGTTCCGTATGTCTGCCGGGTTGACCTACAACGGCAACAGCGCCAACATAAAGGCCGCTGTCGCAGAGAGCGGCGGACGTGCACCCACCCGCGCCATCGCCCGGGCCATTGCCAAAGATCCCCTCGCCTTTGATCCGGGGGAGAGATGGCTGTACAGCCTCTGCCACGACGTTTTGGCGGCGTTTGTTGAGGTCGTCTCCGGCCGGCGATTTGCGGATTTCGTCCGCGAGGAGATTTTCTCGCCCCTGGGCATGACCCATTCCGCCTTCCATCTTGCCGACGGAGATACGGAGCAGATGGCGGCGCAGTATACGTTCCCCAACGATTCTACGGTTCCCTATGAGATTCCCCTGCGCAATGCGTATATCTTCGGTGACGAATACGACAGCGGCGGCGCAGGCATCATCTCCACCGCCGAGGATTATATCCTGTTTGCGGATGCTATGGCAAACGGCGGTGTTGGTAAAACCGGCGCGCGGATTCTCTCTGCCGCCACCATTGATCTTTGGCGGACACCAGCCTTCCCGCCGGAGAAGGCCCACACCTTCGACTGGGATTACATGGCAGGGTATGAGTACGGCCTGGGCGTGCGTACTCTGGTGAACCGCACGGTCGCCGGATCCATCGCCCCCGTGGGCGAGTTCGGCTGGGGCGGTGCCGCCGGCGCGCTCACGTATATGTCCCCGGAAACGGGCGTGGCTGTATATCTGGCACAGCATACCCGCAATCCCCGGGAGGGATATGTGCTTCCCGCCCTTCGGAATACAGTATTTGCCTGCCTTGGCCGGTAATTTGTGCGTTTTTCTTGAAAATACCGGAAAAAGTAAGGAAAAAACTCCGAAAACCTATTGCAATTTAGCAAAAGTTATGGTACAATAATCGGGCATGATAATTTTTTACTATTAATAAGAGGCGGCACTCTCACCGGGCACCGCCTTATTCACAACGAATCAGCCGGAATCCGCCGGCGTGGAGGAAATTATGACTATTGCACTTGGTATTATTCTTATACTGGCATCCCTGTTTTTGATTGTTGCCGTTCTTATGCAGAGCAGCAAGAGCCACCGTCTGTCCGGCACCATCGCCGGCGGCGCTGAGACCTTCTTCGGCAAAACGAAGGGTTCTGACCTTGATAAAAAGCTCTCCAAATGGACCATCGTAATTGCCATCGTTTTCGTTCTGGCTGTTCTTGCTGTATACCTGATTCAGGATACCACGGTTTACGACGAATCGGATCTGATCGGCAGCATCGATACCGCTGAGCCCGCAGATACCACCGAGGCTCTGGACACCACCGCAGGCGACGCAGTGACCGAGGCTCCCGCTGAGGAAACCACGGGTGAAACGGTCGGCGAATAATCGGTGAAATAAAACGGCGCTTTTGGGGAAACTACCCGAAAGCGCTTTTCTCTTTTTGGAGACTCGGCGCGGCAGTAAAAGAAAGGATTTTGAAAATGGCAAAAGAAACACTTCTGAAATGCAAATTTTCCGACAGCGGAAGAGGGTTCGGCTTCGCGGAAATCATCGAGGGCGAATGGATGGGCTGTGCGGATATTTATATCGGATACGGCGATACACTGAACGCTATGACCGGGGATACGGTGCTGGTGCACCGGTATCGGGCCGGGGAGGCGGGATACAGCCGGGGCAACGAGGGCGAGGTAACGAAGATTCTGGAGCATGGCAATACGGAAATCATCGGTACGTTCACCCGCAGCAGTGCGGTGGGTACGGTGTACCCGGAAGACGAAAAACTGCACGCCATTGTTCACGTGGCAGGGGGCGATATGGGGAGCGCCGGATCCGGCGACAAGGTAGCGGTAAAGATTACCGAATTTCCGAAACGCCGCCGGGATGAGCGGCTGCATATCCTCTCCGGATACGTAAGTGCCGTGTTCGGCAAAGCGGATACCAGAGAGGCAAACTATGCCGCTATCCTCCACAGGCACAGCATCCCTACGGAATTTTCTGATGCCGTGATCTTTGAGGCAGAGGACAGCGCCGCCCGGGAAATTTTGCCTGCCGGCCGGACTGATCTGCGGGATACGCCTACGCTCACCATCGACGGGGCGGATGCCAAGGATCTGGATGACGCTATCTCGCTTTCCCGTACGGCAGATGGGTGGCTTCTGGGCGTTCATATCGCCGACGTGTCCCATTATGTTCCGGCAGCCGGGGAAGTGGACAGAGAGGCGTACCGCCGGGGTACGTCCGTCTATTTTGTAGATAAGGTAGTGCCTATGCTGCCCACAGCACTGTCCAACGGTGCCTGCTCTTTAAACGGCGGCGTGGATCGGTACGCTTTGTCCGCCCTCATTACGCTGAATGAAGCGGGTGATATGATTGCCTTCGATTTCAAAAAATCCATCATCCGTTCCAACGTACGCGGCGTGTACACCGAGGTGAACGACCTTTTCGAAAAGGGAAGGGAATCCGCCTTCTTTGAAAAATACGCACCCGTGTACGATATGCTCACCGATATGCGTACGCTCTACGGCGTTCTTCGGGACGCCGCGGCGCTTCGCGGTCAGCTTTCCATGGAAAGCCCCGAGGCAAAATTTGTGCTGGATGAAAAGGGCATCCCTGCGGATATTTACCCGGCTGTCCGGGGAGAGGCGGAAATGCTTATCGAGCAGTTTATGCTTTGCGCCAATGTAGCCGCCGCCCGATGGCTTACGGCAAGGGAAATGCCCTGCCTCTACCGCGTCCATCCCGATCCCATGCCGGACAAAATGCGCGCTTTTGCCGTGTTCGCTCATAATATGGGGCTGGATTCCGCCGGCATCGGTGAGGGTGTCAGTACCCATCGCCTGTCGGCACTGCTGTGCGAGGCGGAGGAAAAAGGTGTTTCGGACGTGGTCTCCGGCGTGATGCTCCGGGCGCTCTCCAAGGCAAGATACAGCGAGAAGCCCGGCGCCCACTTCGGACTTGCACTGCCTCTGTACGCGCATTTTACCTCTCCCATCCGCCGCTATCCCGATCTGTTTGTGCACCGCGCCATCACTGCCGTCCTTGAGGGGAAACGCCGTCCGGCCCATCCGGCAGAAAGCGCCCGGATCAGCAGTGAGGCGGAACTGCGCGCCGTAGCCGCCGAGCGGGAGATTGAGGATCTGTATATGGCGCAGTACGCCTCTCTGCACATCGGGGAGGAGTACGAAGCGGTGATCTGTTCCGTCTGTCATTTCGGCGTGTTTGCCCGGACGGGAAAACTGTTTGAAGGACTTCTGCCTCTCGCGGAGCTGTTCGACGGGGGCGAGGCGGATTTCGATGAAGATTCCCTTACCCTGTCCGGGCATGTGCACGGCCAGCGCCGCACCTGGCGCCTGGGGGATCGGCTCACTGTCCGCGTTGCCCATGCGGACGTTCCCGCCGGGAAGATCGATTTTACGCTGGCGGGATCGCCGGTACTTCCGGAATTACAAAATCCTTCCCATACGGGGGAGTACCGTGCCCGTCATACCGGCGGGAAGCGTGCCGCCGCCCGAATGAACCGAGGGGAGAAACCCGGCAGGCAAGGGCATGGGAAAGGCAGAAAAACAGGAAAGAAACCGCCCTATGACAAAAAAACGGGAAAGAAACGAAACTCACGTAAATCCCGTCCCTGATTTATCGAAATTCCCCTTGATTTCTGCTGAAAAAAAAGGTATAATTAAGGGGAAGAATTGTTGAGACAATACAAAAAACGAAAAACGGAAGCGTCCCCTTTGCAAATCCGTTGAAACAATAAAACAGAAAGGGAAGTCCGACGATGAAAAACAAAATTCTTCTGCTCCTTTTGGCGATAGCGGTGTTCATTCCTTCCGTGGTTGCTATCATTTCCTACAATAACACAAACGACGCGCCCGTTTCCGAAAAGAACGTGCGTGAGATCGTTCTGTCCGATCTTGCCGGTACGGACTATACGTTCACCCGCGGCAAAGAGGATAAGATGATCGATTTCTTTCTGGAGATGAACAAGGCATCCGCCAAGGTGTCTTCTCTGCCTGAGCCGCTGATCGGTACGGATTTCTTCAAGGTAACCATGAAGAGCGCCCAGAAAACGGCGGACTACCAGTATTATTTCTCTACCAATACTACCGAGGCGTACTATCTTACCGCCGAGGGACAGGCGTATAAGATTCCTGCCCACTACGCTGCCGAATTTGTGGAGGGAAGATATGCGGTCAGCCTGTATCTGAACGCCGTGGTTCCTGCCCTGTCCGTTTCCCAGCAGGCCACCGTGCTGCCCGCCGCCGCTCAGTGGTTCTATAAGAACTCTGCCGGTGCCTTCGTCCAGTGTGATGCCGCTACCACCGCAGATGTGCAGAACGTCTCTCTGGAGGGCGGTTTGGAGTTGTTCTTCTCTCTTAACCCCGATTACTTCAACGTGAAGCTCACCGATACCGTAAGCGGTGCCGTGGTGTTCAATGACTTGTACGATAATATCTCCACCCTCGATATTGATAAGAGCATGAAGCTGAACGTGGAAGTCACCGCCAAGTGGTACGAGGATGCTGCCCGGGATTATTACGGCGAAATGCAGTACAGCTTTGCTTCCGATATCTCCGCACCGGCTGAGTTCTTCCTTGGCGAAACGAAGATTGAAAACGGTATGTTTACTGTGGTTTCCGCGAAGAACGTGGCTGACCCCGCAAAGGTTTCCTTTACGTCCACGCCGGATATCGGCTATACGCCCACCTTCTTCCTCGACGGCGATACCGCCATTGCTCTGATCCCGATCAAGTGTGAGCTGGCGGCAGGTACGTATACCCTGTCCTTCAAGTACGGCGGTGTCACCGAGGATCTGACGCTGGAGGTTACAAACCGGAACATCCGTCTGTTCAATTATAACGTCACCGCCGCGATCGCAAACGCCACCCGTACCGATGCCACCATCGCCGATTTCAAGGAGGCTGTGGCGGACGTAGTTTCCACCGGTGATAATGCGCAGTATTGGAGCGGCATCTTCACCAACCCCGTAAAGCTGAAACATACCGGCCCCTATGACGGCGTGGTTACCACCGGCTTCGGTCACACCCGCAAGATCACGGCTACCGGCGTTTCCTACACCCACGAGGGTGTGGATTACATCACCGCCAGCGGCGCCAAGGCATTCGCTGTCAACAGCGGTAAGGTCGTATTTGCCGGCTATACCACGCTGGGTGGTAATACCATCGTAATCGAGCACGGCTACGGCCTCAAGACCTGGTACAGCCACCTGTCCGAGATCAGCGTGGCGGTAGGCGATATGGTCACCATCGATCAGGAGATTGGCGTATCCGGCTCCACCGGATTCACCAATCAGAACGGCATCCACTACGGCATGACCGTGTTTGATGTGCCTGTATCTCCGTATCCCGCCTGGGCAACCGAGATCAAGATCGTGAAGTAAGAAAAATGAACGGAGGGGCCGCACGATTGTGCGGCACCGCCTGTTTTTTATCTCCCAGAGCGTTTGTGAGAAGTTTTTTTGCTTGTAGGAGATTTCCTGCTGTGATTATGAACGCGGGCGGAAGCCGTCGCTCCGTTCCTTTTGTGCTCTTGCTTGGCGGCAGCTTTTTTGGCGGGCTGTTCCTTCCCGCCCTTGGGGGCAAGGGCCTTTGTCCCGGCTTTGCGTCCGTAATTCTGCGCACCGCCCAAGAGCTCGTACAGCGCGTCCTCCCGCCCGGCGGCGATCAGCCCTTCCCGTATGAGGGCGTGATTCTCCCGGCGGCGCCACTGGAGCAGAGCGCGCTGGAGCTTCTTTTCGTGATAATCCGTGGGGGTGTAGATGGGTTTCATGGTGAACGGATCCAGCCCCGTGTAATACATCACCGTGGACGCCGTGCCTGGCGTGGGATAAAAGTCCTGCACCTGTTCCGGGGCAAGCCCGATCCGCTTCGTATACAGCGCCAGTTCAATGGCGTCGTTCAGGGTGCTTCCCGGATGGGAGGACATGAGATAGGGCACCAAAAATTGCTTTTTGCCTATGGAATCGGTGATTCTTTGGAATTTCTGCCGGAAGGCATCGTACACGGTTACGTCCGGCTTGCCCATGTGGGCAAGCACGTTCGGGGCACAATGCTCCGGGGCCACCTTCAGCTGACCGCTGACGTGATCCTGCACCAGCTTTTTGAAGAACGTGTCGTCCTTGTCCGCTAAAAGATAATCAAACCGGATGCCCGATCGGATGAATACCTTTTTGACCCCCGGCACCGCTTCAATGGCACGGAGAAGTTCTACGTATTCCCTGTGATCCGCTTTCAGATTGGCACAGGGTTTCGGTGCCAGGCACCGCTTGTTCATGCATACGCCGCTTTTCAGCTGTTTTTCGCAGGCGGGATGCCGGAAGTTGGCTGTGGGACCGCCCACGTCGTGAATGTATCCCTTGAAATCCGGCATGTCGGCGATCTCTTTCGCCTCCGCCACACAGCTTTCGATGGAGCGGGAGCGCACACTGCGCCCCTGGTGAAATGCCAGTGCGCAGAAATTGCAGCCCCCGAAGCATCCCCGGTTGTGTGTGATGGAAAACTTCACCTCGGAAATAGCCGGCACGCCGCCCATGGATTCGTACATGGGATGGTACGTCCGGGTGTAGGGCAGGGCGTATACTCTGTCCAGCTCCTCACGTTCCAGCGGCGGGCTGGGCGGATTCTGCACCAGCATCCGATCGTCGTAGTATTCCACGATGGCACGCCCTGCCACCGCATCGTTGTTGGCGTACTGCACGGCAAACGCCTTGGCGTATGCCTTTTTATCCGTTTTCAGATCGTCGTAATCGTATCCCACGGGCTGGCCATCCGCATCCATACCGCCGGCGATGGGGAAGTGAACGGCATCCCCCCGCTTTGCCAGAAACGCCGTGCCGCGTACGTCCCGGATCTTCTTAACCGGGATGCCCCGATCCAGCAGTTGGGCAATCCGGGTAATGGAGGTCTCTCCCATGCCGTAGGACAGCAGGTCCGCCCGGGCGTCCACCAGAATGGAACGGCGTACCTTGTCGTCCCAGTAATCGTAGTGCGCAAACCGGCGGAGAGAGGCTTCCAGACCGCCGATGATAATCGGCACATCTCCATATGCCTCCCGTATACGGTTGCAGTAGACCACGGTGGCACGATCGGGACGCAGACCAGCCTTGCAGCCGGGGGAGTAGAAATCCTCGCCGCGCCGCTTCTTTGCCGCCGTGTAGTGGGCAACCATGGAATCAATATTGCCGGCGGAGACCAAAAAGCCCAGCCGGGGCTTTCCGAATTTTTTGAAATCATCCGTGCCGCGCCAGTCCGGCTGGGGAAGCATGGCAACGAGAAAGCCGGCTGCCTCAAGGACCCGGGAGATCACGGCAGGACCGAAGGAGGGATGATCCACGTAGGCATCCCCCGTCACGTATACGAAATCCGGTACGTCCCGTCCCGCGGCGTGAACCTCCTCGGGCGTTACCGGAAGAAAATTTTTGTTTTCGCTCATAAAAACCTCCCGTTCGATAACCGATGCGTGGGAAACAGAGAAAAATGATGCCGCGCCGTATTCCTTTGATAAGCGTGTGGAAAACTGGCGGCGAACAGTTGTTTTTTGTGGAGAATCGTGGGAATTTTCGCAGATATTGTGTGCGAACATGCGCTCGCAGGCATATATTGAGGCGTTTTTGTCCGAAAATCCACAAATAGTTTTCCACAGGACGTGGAAAACCCTGTGGAAAAGTCCACCATTTTTTGGAAAACCGCGTGGGCTTCATTCAGAAAAATGCTTTGTCAAACCTTCCGTCAGCGAAATGCATTGTTGTGGAAAGTTCCCCGGTTTAAAGTTCTTTGTCAAACTTTCTTTCAAGAAAGTTTGGTGTTCAGGAAAGTTTGGCATTCAAGAAAGTTTGCTATTTCTTTTTGAAAACCAACAGTTTCCCTGTTACGTAGTTCAAAATCACCGTCAGTACCGCTACCGGAATTTTTGCAATGCTTTCCGAGATGGATGCCAGGTCCACCATCAGATAGAGAAGAAGCGTCTCCACGCCGAAGGAGAACAGCCGGGATGCGATAAAATATGCCATTTCCTTCAGCACGGGAAGAAAACCGCGCACATGGCTCTCAAATACCCAGCGCTTGTTGGTAACGTAAGAAACCAGCACCGCGCCTACCCAGGCGATCACCTGTGCCCACAGATAGTGCATGCCCAGAAAGAGCAGGGCGTAGTACAGGATGAAATTCACCGCCGTGGTGACCACACCGAAAAACAGATAACTCACCGTTTCCCGATGCTTTTTCAGAAGGGATAGTATCGTTTCCATTATGGCTCGTCCTCCGCGTCCAGAAGGGACGCCGCTTTTCTCAGAAATTCCTCTTTTGAAAAGAGAATGTTTGCCGCGCCCAGAAGCGCGCCTGGCGTCATGCCCGCCGGCAGTCCCAGCGCTGTGGATACCTTGTCACGCCGGGCGGAGGCATCCGCAGCTCCGGTTAGCCCCAGCGTGTACAGATCCGCTTTCGTAATGCCGCCCCGCGTCTTTGCGGGGGCATCACTTTTGTTTTCGGCGAATGGCAAAAACAAGTTGTGCAAAAGTCTATTATCCATGCCCTCCACACCCAGCGTGCCCTCCTTGGAGGGGGCGGATTTCCGTCGTTCCTTGCCGGCGATCTGGGGAATATACAGATGGATCACCTTTTCCGGCGGCAGCGCCGAGGAGATGTGGGCACGGATCACCTTGCCTGCACCGTCGCTGTCTGTCAGCACGATCACGCCCCGGGGGGCGGCCAGCGTTCGGATCAGGGCGAGCTGTTCCTTTTTGGAAAAGATGCCGAATCCCGCCGTTTCGATAATCTCCGCGTCAATGACGCCGGACAGGCGGATCTTGTCGTACCGCCCTTCTACGATCACCGGGTAAGGAATCCGCAGTTTTTCTTTTTCACCCATGCTTTTGTCCTTTCCCCGTACCCAGCGGGATCGTGCAGACAAAACGTTCCAGGGGGATGTATCCCATAGATGCGGATTTGCACAAACGATCCGCCTCAATGCACCGCTGGAGGGCGGCGGCAAGGCGCGGCGTACCGAATCCCGCGGCGGCGCGCAGATAGATGCCCGCCTTGTATTCGTGCATACGGAGCGTTTTTGCAATCTCTGCCTTTTCTGCACCGCTTTCCGAAAGGGTAGAAACGGTCAGAAGATCGCTCATTACCCGGGAGAGGGCGGCAAGGACGGCGATAGGCTCCTCCTTGCGCTTTTTGTATACGTCCAGAGCGGCAAGTGCCGCCGTACGGTCTCCGGCAAGCACGGCATTTGCCAGGGCAAAAGCATCCTCGCGAACGCCGGGAGAGGTGACGAACGATATATCCGCCGGCGTGACCGTCGTGCGCCCGTGGGATTTCACGTAGCAGATTACCTTATCAATCTCTTTGGTAAGGGTGGTCATATCTGGTGCACAGCGGTTTAGAAGAAGCAGAGATGCCTCTTCTTCCAGCGCCAGGCCTTCTTCTTCAAAATGGCGTACCGCCCAGCGGCGAAGTTTTTCTCCGCTTTGGAGCGCAAACTCTACCGGTTGGAGAGTTTTGGAAAGCAGCTTGAACAGCGCAGAGGGCTTTTTTGCCGTGCCCGGATCCAGCGTGTCCCGGGGACAGAGCATCACCAGCACCGTGTCCGACGCCGCGGCAAGATCGTCCAGTATTTCGGCGAGCGCTTTGCGCTCCTTTTCCTTCCAGGCGTTGGCGGACGGCGGCGTTACTTCCACAAATTTTTTCGGCGCCATCATGGGCGGGGAAGCAACAGCTCCGGCCAGTTTCCCGAAATCCCCGTCCTCCAGCGTGAGGGAAATACAGTTGAAATCCTCCAGTCCCGGCGGGCAGTCCGCCAGCACGGCTTCCTTCAGCTTCCCAAGATAGAATTTCTTCAGATAATCTTCATCGCCCCAGAGAAGATATCCTCCCGAGGGACCGTTTTTGATGGCGGCGCGCAGTTCGGTTTCTGTCATAAGCCGCTCCTTTTTTAATTTGAATTTTCGTCAGTGGGGAATGACTTGCATGGTCAGCTTCGTCCGGTTGGTGGTCACGCCGCCGATGCGGAGCGAGTAGTCCGCGCGGATGATGCCGCCTTCTTCGGTTACGTCGTTGGTGAGTTTGTAGGTCATGGTGGTCACGTCCAGCGGCATGACAGGCGTCTCATACAGTCCGGAATGAAAACGCCCCGCTTCCAGTACCAGGGTAGAATTGACAGATCCTTCTCTGAGAATGGTCAGAATCTTCCGGTCGTCCGTAAGGAAGGTGATTTTCGTTACCGTTCCCTCCATGCCGGACAGCTCGCTTTCTTCATAGCGAATGGTGCAGCGCCCATCTTTGTCAAATTCCATAAGGGCGGCGGTGGTCAGCTCCATCACGTCCTCCCCGTCCGGATCGGGGGATTCGGGAACGATCCGTTCCACCGAATCCAGAATCAGGTTTTCCTCCGCCGGGGAAATGTCGTTGTCTCCTGCCCGGGGCGGTACATAATCGCCCTTGCGGGCGGTAATAATCTTCAAAGTAACGCTTTTCATAGTATATCCTTATTATAGAATCATTTTCATGAGCACACAACTATACAGTATAACTATATCACAAAACACTCCGCCCGTCAAGGGATACGAAAAAAAACGGGCGGAATAGCCACGCCTCCGCCGGGGGAAACTACCGAAGGAGGTGTATGCTGTGACAGGGAAGATTACCGTTTTTGTTCTGCTTCTGACCATGCTGTTCAGTACGTCCGTTTCCGCCGCGTATCCCAATGCCGCGGAGGAAATAGCCCTTTCGGAATATATCGCCGGTGAGGCGGAGGGAGCACCTTACGCTGTGCATCTGGCCATGGCAGCGGCACTGCTCAACCGTCTGGAGGATGATCGGTATCCCGATACGGTAAGCGGCGTGCTGTCTCTTGCGGGATATCGGACGCGCCGGCATACGGCGTCCTACGATTTTGCCCGATCTGCCGTACGTGCCGCCGCGGAGGGAATGGATATCACCGGCGGTGCCACGGAATGGGCAAAAGCGGATACAAAAAAAGCCGCCCGGCTCACCGAAACCTTCCGGGTGGAAGACTTTGTGTTCGGGCGGAAATAAAAAAGAAAAAGACTGCCGGTACGCAGTCTTTTTCACTGTAATTCTTGTTCTAACATATCAAAATCTGCTGTGCTGAAGAATTCACCCAGTGAAATCTCGAATCCGTCGCATAGTTTTTTGATTGTAACAATTCCGGGGTTTTTGCTTTCTCCGTTTAAAATGCTTTTTACAGTGGCTTGCGGAACGCCGGCAAGTAAGCTAAGTCCATTGGGTGTTATACCGCGCTCTTTGCAAAGCTGTCGGATTCGCAATGCTACAACCTGCTGTGTCTTCATTCGCATCACACCTTATTGAATGATATATTACTAAATATTATATATCATAGGCAGATTTTATGTTAGTGATTCATCACTATGTCATAATTGTGGTTTATAATAGTGATATATCACTAAGATGGAGTGTGTTTTGAAAATGTTAAAGGAAAAATTGTTTGCCTGGCTTTGTATATGCATACTGTTGTTAACAGGTTGTGAGACGACTACTGTGCCGGCGGAGACGACTACCATGCCGCTGGAAACGACCACTGTGCCGGCGGAGACGACTACCGTCCCGGCGGTAACGGCAGGCGCTACATCTGATGAAAAAACAGAACCGATTCCGTCCACTTTTTCTATCCACTTCATTGACGTGGGGCAGGCAGATGCTGCTCTTGTGGAGTGTGACGGGCAGTATATGCTGATCGATGGAGGCAACAAAGGGGATTCCGACATTATATACAGTGTGCTCAAGCGAACAGGCGTGACAGATTTAGCTATTGTGGTGGGAACGCATGCACATGAGGATCATATCGGCGGTTTGCCCGGTGCGTATAATTATGCTGATGCAGCGCTCACGCTTTGTTCCGTCACTGAATATGACAGTGCTGCGTTTCGGGATTTTAAAAAGTATGCCGACAAAAAAGGCGGCGGTATAACCGTGCCGAGCACTGGAGATTCTTATACACTGGGAAGTGCATCTGTAACGGTTGTTGGGGTGAACGGGGGCAGTGATGCCAACAATTCATCCATCGTATTGATGATTCGGTATGGGGACACCTCTTTTCTGTTCACCGGCGACGCGGAACGGGAAGCAGAGCAGGCGATTTTGGTGGCGGGCGTTGCGCTGCAGGCGGATCTTATAAAAGTGGGACATCATGGCAGCGAGACGTCTACCACCTATCCTTTCCTGAGAGAGATTATGCCAAAGTACGCCGTAATATCGGTTGGAAAAAATAATGCCTACGCTCATCCCACGGAGAATACTTTAAGCCGTTTGCGGGACGCGGACGTGCAGGTTTTCCGTACCGATTTGCAGGGAGATATCTATTGCACGAGCGATGGAAAAACGGTTACGGTGACCGTTGAGAAGAATGCCAACGCAGATACGCTCACACCCGGCGTGCCGGAAACAGAACCACCCAAAGCGGAAACGACCGCTCCCGCAAAGGCAGAGCCTTCTGTGGGACAGGAGTATATACTGAACACCAATACAAAAAAGTTTCACTATCCTGCCTGTTCCAGTGTAAAACGAATGAGCGAAAAGAATAAAGCGACCTACACGTGGACGCGGGACGAAGTGATTCGCATGGGATACGATCCGTGCGGCAACTGCCATCCATGACGGAACAAACAAAAAAGACTGCCGCACCTTTGAAGCCGACAGTCGAAAGTAATATTCCCCTCCAAAAGTTTTTGGAAGGGGCGCGGGGGAACTTTTTGCAAAAAGTTCCCCCGCATCTCTTTTTTTATCTTCTTTTACAGTTCGCACGTGCCTACCGTTCTGGGGAAGGGCAGGACGTCGCGGATGTTGGAAACGCCGGTGAGATACATAACGCAGCGCTCAAATCCCAGACCGAAGCCGGCGTGACGGGCAGAGCCGTACTTGCGAAGATCCAGATAGAAATCGTACGCTTCCTTTTCCAGCCCCAGCTCATCCATGCGGGCAGCCAGCTTGTCGTAATCGTCCTCACGCTGGGAACCGCCGATGATTTCGCCGATGCCGGGAACCAAGCAGTCCATGGCGGCAACCGTTTTGCCGTCCTCGTTCAGCTTCATGTAGAACGCTTTGATCTCCTTGGGGTAATCCGTTACGAAGACGGGACGCTTGAAGAGCGTTTCCGTCAGATACCGCTCGTGCTCCGTCTGCAGATCACAGCCCCAGTATACCTTGTAGTCGAACTCGTCATTGTGCTCTTCCAGCAGCTTTACCGCTTCCGTATAGGTTACGTGACCGAAATCGCTCTCCATTACGTGGTGCAGTCTGTCGAGGAGCTCCTTGTCCACGAACTGATTGAAGAATGCCATTTCCTCCGGCGCATTCTCCAGCACGTAGGCGATGATATACTTAATCATATCTTCTGCCAGTGCCATGTCGTCGGCAAGATCGGCAAAAGCGATCTCCGGCTCAATCATCCAGAACTCTGCCGCATGGCGGGTGGTGTTGGAGTTTTCCGCACGGAACGTGGGACCGAAGGTATAGATGTTCTTGAATGCCATGGCGAACGTCTCACCGTTCAGCTGTCCGCTTACCGTAAGGCTTGTCTTTTTGCCGAAGAAATCCTTTGCGTAATCCACAGCACCGTCCTCGGTGGTGGGGATAGCGGCGGGATCCATGGTGGTTACCTGGAACATCTCGCCGGCGCCCTCGCAGTCGGAGCCGGTAATCAGCGGGGTGTGTACGTACACAAATCCGCGCTCCTGGAAGAATTTATGAATGGCAAACGCCGCCAGAGAGCGTACGCGGAATACCGCCTGGAACAGATTCGTCCGGGGACGCAGATGGGTGACGGTGCGCAGGTATTCGATGGAGTGACGTTTTTTCTGCATGGGATAATCCGGCGTGGAGGGACCTTCCACCACAACCTCTGCGGCCTGAATCTCAAAAGGCTGTTTTGCCTCCGGCGTCAGCACCAGAGTACCGGTAACGATAACAGCCGCACCTACGTTCAGCTTGGAGATAGCCGCAAAATTAGGCAGGTTTTCCCCGTAAACGATCTGCAGCTGTTCGAAGAACGTGCCGTCGCTTACCACCAGAAATCCGAAGGATTTGGAAGCGCGGTTGCTGCGCACCCAGGCGCCTACGCGCACTTCTTTTCCCGCATAGGCAGACGTGTTTTTGAATAATTCCTTTACGTTAATCAGATCCATACAAGACCTCACATGGTAGATTTATATTGATGATTGTTTATAAAGTTTATTATAACACGCCCGCGCAAAAAATGCAACGGAATTTTGCCTTATTTTCATAAAACCGGGGGATTTTCTCGCCAAATATTTCTTCACACCTCCATTTTTCGGGATAAGACCGCGGACAGAAAGCGGGCGGGGGGTGTATTCGGCTGTATATGTATTCCCTTCAGGCGAAGCGCTTGCGCTTTCAGGGCGATCAGCTCCGGCGGGACGGCCAGCTCCTCGGCGATGGCTTCGGCAGAGATGCCGTACCGGAGCGACGGCAGAACCTCCTCGTCCGACAGCAGAAATTCTGCCGCAAACAGGTTTGCTTCCTGCTCCAGCCGTCCGGCTCCGCCGAAGATCACCGATTCCTTGAAGAATCCACCTGCCGCCACTGCGCGGTGGAGAAAATGATGCCCCAGCTCATGGGCACAGATCACCCGCGCCGCGCCGGGGGCAAGCCCCGTTTTCAGGGCGATGAACGGCTGATCGGCTACCACCCCGTACATTCCCGGCAGCTTTCGGAAGGGGTAAAAGGCTACACCGATTCCCTCCGCCTCGGCGGCACAAAAGGGACTCCGGCCGTACTGCTCCGCGATTTTTGCCGCCAGCGCCAGAATGTCTCTGCTTGTCATCCGAAACCACTCCTTTCTTCTTTTCCGTGACCAGTATACCAAAGGACGAGTCCCATAACCGGGACAGCACTTGCAACGGAAAAACCACAGGCGGAATTTGGTTTTTTAGTCAGGATTCCTATTGACATTCTTCGCCGGGTGTGGTAAGATGCTACTTGTCGGAACTTTTCGCGAAATCTTACAAATTATTATATAGCGGAGGCTTTCCCCATGCTCGAAAAACTGCACGCTTATTATGCGCAGAATCATCAGTATGCGCCCCGCCTTTCGTCTGACGTGTATTTCAGCACCGCGGAAGTAAAGGGCGACTATTCCGGTATTGCAGATGAAATGGCACGTTTTATTGAACGGATCCAGCTGAAGGACCGCTCTCTCTGGACGATCTTTGCCCATCAGTTTGCCGTGGCACCTGACGAGGTGGATAACGGCTGGCGCGGCGAATACTGGGGGAAAATGATGCGCGGCGCGTGCATGACCTATCAGTATACGAGAGATCCCGATCTGTACGATCTTCTCACGGAGGCGGTGCTCTCTTTGATGGAGAATCAGGATGAAGAGGGCCGAATTACCACCTATCCGAAGCATCACGAGTTTGACGGCTGGGATCTGTGGGGCAGAAAGTACGTGCTTCTCGGTCTCCTCCATTTCCACGAAATCTGTGAGGACGAGCAGCTGCGGGACAGAATTCTCACTGTGTGCCTGGACCATGCGGAATATATTATCCGCCACATCGGCCCCGGCGTGGGACAGAAGAATATTACGGAGGCATCCCGTCATTGGGGCGGCATCAACTCCTCCTCCATCCTGGAGCCCATGATGCGGCTGTATAATGCCACCGGTCGCTCCTCTCTGTTTGATTTTGCTACGTACATCATTGAAAACGGCGGATCGAAGAACGGCAATATTTTTGAAGCGGCCGTGGAGGGAAAACTGTATCCGTACCAGTACGTGGAGGTAAAGGCGTACGAACTCATGTCATGCTTTGAGGGACTGATCGAGTATTACCGCGTGACCGGCGAGGAAAAATGGCTTACCGCCCTCCGGAATTTCACCCGTATGCTCATGGAGAGCGACGTTACCATCATCGGCTGTTCCGGCTGTACCCACGAGCTGCTGGACCACTCTGCGGAAAGACAAACCTTTACCCAGTATCCGGGCGTGGTGCAGGAGACCTGCGTGACCGTTACCTTTATGAAGCTGTGCTATCAGATGTTCTGCCTCACCGGCGATCCCGTGTACGCGGACGCCATCGAGCGTTCTGCCTTCAATGCCCTGTACGGTGCTGTGAATACGGAAGGACGCACGGAGAACATGGGCCTGCCTTTTGACTCCTACAGCCCCCTCCTTTTGAATAACCGCGGACGGAAAGTGGGCGGAATCAAGCGTATGGAAAACGATACCGTCTATTACGGATGCTGTGCCTGCATCGGTGCCGCCGGTACTGCTATGCTGCCCACCATCAACGTAATGCTGTCCCGTGCCGGCTTCCTTGCAAACTACTATCTCCCCGGAAAAACGGAGATTCCCACGCCGGCCGGTCAGACCTGCGTTCTCTCTACGGAGACAAAGTATCCGGTAGAGGGCAAGATTACCATGCATCTGTCTCTCCTGGCGCCGGAGGCGTTTACCCTTTCGCTCCGGATTCCTGCCTTTGCGGAAAAACCTGCCGTCCTCGTAAACGGCGCGGCAGTATCCGACGTGACTGCCGGCGAATATCTCCATCTGTCCCGCACGTGGCAGAGTGAGGATACGGTAGAGCTTACCTTCGGTATGCCTGCCCGGATTCATCGCGGCGCGCATATTGAAGAGGATCCTATGAGTGAGCGCCATACCGCCATCACCGTAGGTCCCCTGGTGCTTGCCCGGGATGCACGGATCGGAGAGGTGGGCACACCGGTGGTGCTTGCCAGGGATGAAAACGGAAACGCCATCCTCACGCCGGCAGAACTGCCCGATTTCCCTGCTCAGTGCGCGTACGATGCGCTTTGCGCTGATGGAAGCCGCATCCGCCTGATTGACTACGCCTCCGCCGGAAAGACCTGGAACAACGAATCCCGCATGGAGTGCTGGATGCCGGAGTGCTGATCGCTGTTTTCGTACCGATAACTACAAGAAAGTGAGCAAAATCTTCCTATGAATAAATTCCACCGCCGATTGATTTTTGCCTGTGCCGCGGTCTACGTTGCTGCGTACATTGGCAGGCTTTCCTATATGGCGTCCATGGTAGGCATTCTGAGTGCCACCGGTGTCACCAAAGCGGAAGCGGGAACGGTTTCTACCTTTTTCTACTTTACGTACGGATGCGGACAGCTGGTCAATGCCTTTTTGTGCAGACGCTATAAACCGCGGCCGGTGATTGCCGGCGTCCTGGGCGTTTCCGCGCTGTCCAATCTGCTGATCCTTTTCTGCCATGACGTGTCCGTAATGAAGTACATATGGCTCGTAAACGGCGCGGCGCAGTCCATGCTGTGGTGTACCCTGATCGAGCTGCTTTCCCGGCGGATTCCCCGGGAGTATCTGACCAAGGCCACCCTTGCCATGAGTGCCACGGTGTCAATCGGTACTATATCCGCTTACGGAATTTCCGCCCTTTGCACCGGATTCGGACAGGTGTTTCTCACCTTCGGCATTGCCGGCGGTATCCTCCTTCTCATGATTCCCCTCTGGCTGTTCTGCACCGCACAGCTTTCCTCTATGCCTGTGGTTACCATGGGTGCCGGGGATGCGTCGGCAAAGACTCCCTCCTTCGGCAAAGTGTTCGCCGCCATGGGCGGGCTGATTCTCGTGACCGGCGTGGTTGCCATCGGAAACGGCTTCCTCAAGGATACCATGACCACCTGGGTGCCTACCCTCTTGTATGATGCGTTCCGCGTGCCGGAGGAGTATTCCATTATTATTACGCTGATTTTGCCGCTTTTGTCCCTCTGCGGTGCCACCATCGTGGTCACCGTCCGCCGTTTCATCAGATCCTATAATCAGATTATGGGACTGCTGTTCTTCGGCGCAGCGCTGGGCTTCTGCGGCGTGCTCCTCTCTTACCATACCCGCAGCATTATCCCGGTGATTATCTGCTTTGCTGTTAACGCCTGCCTCATGTCTGCAGTGAATAATATCGTAACGTTCATGATTCCTATGGATCAGCCACACAGTGCCGGTATGTTCGCCGGTATTATGGATGCGTTCTGCTATGTGGGCAGTACACTCAGCGGCATCGTTCCCGGTGCCGTGATCGATGCGGGCGGATTCGGTACGCTGCTCATCATCCTGCCCTGTGCGGCACTCTTCTTCTCGGGCTTCGCACTGGTGAGCGGTATGCGCCGCCGGGACGCAAAGCGATAAAAAGAATCCGGAAGAAACAGAAAAAAACTCTTGCAATCCGTATTTCTCTGTGCTATAATATATTTGCATTTGAGAGATGCGGATTTGCCCGGAGGCGTAGCTCAGTTGGTCAGAGCGCACGGTTCACATCCGTGAGGTCATGGGTTCGAGCCC
>JAZQDY010000240.1:0-15436 GCA_045547015.1 Eubacteriales bacterium
GTTCGACTGGAACTGTGACATCATCGATTTTGACACAGTAAAGCCGTCGGGCAATAACTATCCTGCCTATTATTTTGCGGACTTTACCACCAAGGGTGTGGAAAAGGGTACCGTACATATGGGCGGTGACGGAAGCGAAAAGCACTATGCCTCTCTGATTATCAAGCACGAGAGCACCAAGGCTGCCGTTACCCTGGACGTGGATATGAAGATCAAATCGCTCACCACGCCTGCAGCAACCGTAATGCAGCGCGGCTTCGTTATTGAGTGGGAACTCCCCAATAACAAGCTGATCTACCTGGTTCTGCAGAACCTGGGCGAGGAGGATGAGAACGGCAAGAACGCCACCCTCCGTGTATCCAAGATGGACCGTTCCGCCGAGAACGGCTACGAGGAGCGGATCTATATCCCCACCGATGACGAGTTCCATAAGTGGTCGTTCCAGTACGACGGCGAGAGCCTGCTCCGTATCTCCATCGACGGCGAGATCCTGAAGGATTTCCACGACGTGAACGTGTTCCACTCCAACGAGCCCGGCCGTCTTATGTTCAAGAATATCATTCTGGATATGGCACCCGAGTCCGATCTGAACGACGTTACCTTCGATAACGTCAAGATCACCGAGGGCACCACGATTTCTTACAGCGAGATCACGAAGGCAATCGTTGCCGCTGATGCCACCGCAGAGAAGTTCACCGTTACCGCCGGCGTGAACCGCCTGGAGGAGGACGGCGAGCTTACCGTGACCATTTTCCCCCGCGGTGAGGAAGAAAAGGCCGTAAGCACCACCGTGAAGCCGGAAGAGGAGACCACCGCTGTGACGCTGGAAAAGCTCCCCTTTGACGGTATGTGTACGGTAGTTATCGACTACACCGGCGCACAGTCCTATTCCTTCAATTACTACGTGTATAAATCCATGGAAAAGATCGAGGCCAAGGCGGAAGTCGAGGCGGAAGAGCCCGGCAAGATGTACGTGTTCTCCGATCTTTCCTCTGTGAAGCTCCCTGAGGATTCCACTTGGTATACGGTGGATTGGGAAACGGCCGGCGATAAGGGCATCGCTCTCTGCACCCCTGCCGTGGGCGATGTTACGTCCCTTACCGTTCCCGTAAAGCTCACCGGTAAATACGCCGTGTTCGCAGGCTACGTGGAGGGCTCCTCCGGTATCGCCGTAAACGGTACCAACGCCGCACTGGGCAAGGCCGGCCCCATGGGCTACTACATCTACGAGGGATTCGTTACCGCCGTGGATCTGGACGGTAAGGAAATCACCCTCTCCAATATGCCCTTTGCTGCCGCACAGATCGCTTATCTGAAGTTTGTATCTCTCTCCGACGAGCTGTACGACGTTGCCACCCGCGAGGATGACAGCCACACCTTTATCACCGATAACGACGGCTTCTCCACCCTCTGCGGTACTACCCACGGCAATTATGAGACGCTGTTCAAGGACGACTTTATGACGCCCTATGAGAAGATCGACCAGCGTCAGTTCATCTGGTGCACCTTCTCCACCTCCATGCTCAACTACGACAGTGAAGTATGGTGGGAGTACGTCACCAAGCGTCTGAAGGAGCTGAATATTCCCGAGGAAAAGTGGCCCAAGGACTTCCTTGACCACGTGGATACCGAAGGCAACCGCCCCGATTTCTCCGATATCATGCGTACCGCGGACGTGAACGCCTTCAACAACATGCGTTCTTTGAACGAGACCGGCTATCCCCATGCGGTTCTTGCCGATATGGTGAAGGAAAACATCGAGGACGGCGAGATCTACATCTCCCTCCGTATGTCTCACTACAACGGCGGTACCTTTGCTTTCCAGACCGGTGCCTACTTCTACCTGCATCCCGAATGGAAGCGGGAGGGCGGCAACCAGCTCAGCTATATGTATGAGGACTACCGCAATTACCTGCACGATATCCTCATCGAGATGGCTCAGCCCGAGAACGTAGACGGTATTCTCATGGACTTCGGCCGCTACTACTACATCTTCGGCGACGAGCTTCCCATCGACGGCAAGACCGAGGACGGCAAGACCCGTACCGACATCATGAACGAGTTCGTGAAGAGCGTACGTGACGATATGCCCGAGGGCAAGAAGCTCACCGTGCGTGTGCTGAATCCCACCGACGAAAAGGCTTTTGCCTGGGGTCTGGACTATAAGCACTGGGTAGAGGAAGGCTGGGTAGACCGCGTATATATCTCCGATCAGTCTCACGAGACCTTCTTTGATTTCGACGAGTACATCGAGTACTTTGAGGATCATCCGGAAGTAGAATTCTACCTGGGTGTAAACGCTACCCTGTCCGGTCACGATATGACCCGTGCAGAGGAAGACATCCTGAAGGCCGGCGGCACCATCCAGAAGGGTGAGTCCGTGGATAAGATGGATATCATGCTCCGTATCTACGACTTCTATGCCGCAGGCGCAGACGGCGTATTCACGTTCAACTGGTCCGGCACGGACGCCATGTTCCAGAACGTGCAGAACGCTACCCGCATGCTGAAGTGGTATAACTTTACCTATCCCACTACGCTTACGCAGCCCCAGAAGGCAACCATCACCGATAAGGGCGGCGAGCGTATCGTCTTCAACTACACCTGCGAAGGCCTGGACGGCTCCACACTGAAGGTTACCGGCAACAAGTATCCGGAGTACTACGTTGCCGATCACGCCATCGATGAAAACGTTCCCGAGGGACAGCTCTACATCGGCGGCGAAGCCAAGGCATCCCAGAACTACGCCACCCTGGTCGTTTCCACTGTGGGTGCGGGCAAATCCTACACCCTCAATATGGATCTGAAGATCGAGTCTCTCATGATTCCCGCAAAGCTGCCCACCTGGCGCGGTTTGACGTTTGAGCTTGTCATCCCCGACGCACCCCTTCTGTACTTCTCGCTGATCGGTACGGACGACGGCAACGCCGAGATTCACCTGTCCCAGAAGTCCCGCGCAGGCGACGATATCGAGCAGAAGATCACCCTGCCCAAAGACGATAAGTTCCATACCTGGACCAACGACTTCGACGGCGAAGGCGGCGTGATTTTCAAGGTGGATAAAAAGGAGATCCTCAAGGCAGAGGGCATCGTGGCACAGTCCACCAGGGTGAACGTAAGCCAGCTGGAGATCAAGAACGTCATGATGGATATCGGCTCCGGCCATAACTCCGTCTACATCGACAACATCTCCATGACCTCCAACGTGGCATCCAGCGTGCGTCCCGATCCCGAGGAGGAGGCCGCAGCCGCAGCTGCAGCCGCCGCACCCAAGGCCACCGCTACGGTTGACCGTCGTGCCGAGGTGCTGACGCTTCCCGTATCCGATGCGGACTGGGCAAAAGCAACCACCATCGAGAATGCAGAGAAGCCCGCCAACTACAAGTCTCACGGTAAGGAAGCGGAGATCTCCTACATCTACAACGCAGAGAAAAAGCAGCTGGAGATGACCGTAAACTACAACCTGAACTCCTGGGTGTACGATCTTGTCCTGGTGGATAAGGACGGCAACAAGGTAGAGTTCAAATCGGACAGACAGTTCGGTGCTGCCAAATCCGGTTACACCCTGTGGGGCCACTCCTATGCGGACAGCGGCCACGCAGATGCTGTAAAGACCATCACGTTCGTTATCGATAACGTGACCGAGATGCCGGAAAAATACGTGCTCTTTGCCTCCAACTGCGGCACGGGCACTGTATACACCGCCAAGATCACCATCGAATTCCCCAAGGGCGAGAAATAATTCCCGTCAGCGGGGGTGCCAGAACGGCACCTCCGCTTTTTCGTTTTTCTGCCTTGGCAGGAATTTTTTATTTTTTCCCAAAAACGGAAAGTATTCACGGAAAGTTCACAAACAGACGTGCGTCTTGTAGTATAATGTATACTGACTATTGGTATACAAATGCGCGGATTTTTTTAAATTATTTGACTGCGAAAGGAATTTTCCCCATGAAGAAGAGAATTTGTGCACTCCTTTTGGCTGCCTTGATGATCGTGGGCATGATGCCTGCCTTCAGCCAGCCTGCAAGCGCGGCGGATTCCACAGGAACCGTGGTTCTGGACTGGAACTGCGATATGATTTCCGCTGTGGGCCGTGCCGGCGGCAATAGCTATCCCGACTTTTATATTCTGGATAGCACCAGCGAAAATGGTCGAGAAGCAGGTGTGCCCAGCGGCACCGTAAAGTTCGGCGGCACTGCTGCCACGCAGGGCTACGCCATCCTGACCATCCCGAACAAGATGACCACTGCCGCCTTTACGCTGGATATACAGATGAAGGTGGAGTCCCTCGTTACCCTCTCTTCCTCTCCCATGTGGGCGGGCTTTGTCATTGATTTTGACCTGCCGGGCGGTAAGAATATCTATATTTCTATCCGCGATTTGGACGGTACCGATGATGATACCACCGCTGTCATCGGCGTGTCCAAGGAAACCCGCGGTGATGCCGGGCATACGGCAGAGTTTGTCGTTCCTTCCGACGATAACTTCCATAGGTGGACCTTCCAGTACGACGGTTCAGACGTGCTCCGCTTTGCTATCGACGGAGAAGTAATCAAAGACTTTACGGGCGTCAATATTCCGCTCTCCGGCACGGCGGGTAAGCTGGTGCTGAAAAACAACGATCTTTATATGGTGAAGGACTCTGTGCCCAATGCGCTCACCATCGACAGCATAAAACTGACCGAGGGTACTATTCTTCGGTATAACGAAATTCAGAACGTAACAGTGGCGCCCACTTCCACGTCTTCGAATTTTTGCGTGAACGTTGCCTCCAAGTACGTGGCAGATACTGAGCCCAAGGTGACCGTGAAGGTGCATCCCCGGGGTGATAAGAGCAGAACGGAAGAAAATTCCGTTCCCCAAACATCTGTGAATACGGCGGTTACTCTGTCGGCGCTTCCTTTCTCCGGCATCTGTACCGTGACGGTGGAGTGCTCGGAGGCACAGCCCTACGAGTTCGATTATTATATCTACAGCTCCCAGGAAACGCTTTCCGCCGGTGCGGTGAGAACGGCAACCGCAGTGAATCAGGCGTATACGTTCAGCGATTTCTCGGCTGTAGAGCTGCCTGCCGGCTCCGCCTGGTATAAGGCAAACTATATTCCGGCAGACGGCCTTGGCACACAGCCTACGGATGCCTCTCCTGCCGCTCTCTTTATTCCGAAGACTGACGGTGTGTACGGCTTTTCTCTCCCGGTTACCCTTACCGGTAAGTTTGCCGTGTACGTGGGCTACGTGGAAGGCACGCAGTACGTGAACGTGAACGGCAAGGAAGTGAAGCTTTCCGCCTCCGCCACGGCTTCCAATACGGTAAAAGAGGCGTATGCCACCGCGGTGAATCTGAACGGCGGCACACTGACCATTGCCAATACGGCAAACGCACTTGCAAAGATCGCGTACGTGAAGTTCGTATCCCTGTCGGATGAGCAGTATACGCTTGCTCTTAAGACGGACGATTCCCACACCCTTATCACCGATAACGACGGCTTCTCCACCCTTACGAACGCGGAGAAGGGCGATTTCAATACGCTGTATACCAGGGACTTTGCAAACAAGAGCAAAGCCATCGACCAGCGGCAGTTTATCTGGTGTACCTTCTCCACCTCCATTCTGAACTATAACAGCCAGGCGTGGTGGGATCACGTGAACGCACGCATGGCAGAACTCGGTATCGAAAATAACCTGGAGCATTACCTTGACCACGTAGTGGTGGAGGGCGAAGGGGAAAACCTCGTGGTTACGTATCCGGACTTCACCCATAAGATGCGTATCGGTGATCAGAATGCGTATAACAACATCCTGAAACTGAACCCCACCGAACCTACCGGTGTGAATAATATTGAGGAATCCCTGCACGCACAGCTTGCCACTGCGGTAAAGACAAACAACGTGGGCGACGAGTTCTACGTATCCCTCCGTATGTCTCACTTCTCGGCACCGGGCAGCCAGTACGAGTTCCAGTCCGGCTCCTATTACCGTCTGCACCAGGATTGGCGCCGTGTAAGTAAGTATGAAAACGGCCAGCCGGTTTACCAGACGCAGCTCAGTTATTACTACGAAGGCTACCGTCAGTACCTCCACGATATTCTCATGGAAATGGCGGCACCGGCATACGTGGACGGCCTCCTTCTGGACTTCGGCCGGTATTATCTGATTTTCGGTGAGGAATGTCCCAGCGTAGAGGAACGTACCGAAATCATGAACGAGTTCGTGAAAGATCTCCGCGACGATCTGAACGCTGCGTTCCCCGGCAAAAAACTGACCGTCCGCGTGCTGGATCCTATTCCCGATAAGGCTACTGCCTGGGGCCTGGATTATCAGACGTGGGTGGAGAACGGCTGGGTGGATCGCGTATACATCTCCTGCCAGTCCCACGAGACGTTCTTTGATTTCCAGGAATACATCGATTTCTTTGCACAGTATCCCGACGTGGAATTTTATCTGGGCGTGAATGCCACCCTCTCCGGACACGATACCACCAAAGCAGAAGAAGCCTTCATGCAGGCAGGCGGTACCATCCAGAAGGGTGAGCGCGTGGATGAAACTACCGTTATGCTCCGCGTATACGATTTCTATCACGCAGGCGCAGACGGCGTGTTTATGTTCAACTGGTCCAGCGGCAACGAAATGTTCAAAAATATGAACAACGCTACCCTGATGGAGCAGTGGTACAACTTCTCCTATCCCGCTATGCTGCAGCCCTCCTTCCCGGCACGCTTCAAGGAGGAAGGCACCGTCTTCGTGGAAAGCGTAACGATGGAGGCGCCGGAGATTCTTTCTCTGGAAGCAGGCAGAACAGCGAGCTTTTCCGCCACGGTCATGCCGGTAAATGCCAGCAATGCGACCCTGAAGGTTTCCTCTTCCAATCCGGCGGCAGCAACCGTATCCGTGAAGAACGGTGTGGTTACCGTAACCGCAGTGGAAACCGGCACGGCGACCATCAGCGTTACCTCCGTGGACGGTGAAATTACCGATACGGCAGAGGTGCAGGTTTACGTCATTCCCGTTGAGGGAATTATGGTGGATAAAACCGAAGTGACGGTAGGCGTAGGCTATACCGCCGCGGTAACGGCTACCATCCTGCCGCTGAATGCGTCCAGGCAGGGTGTGGTATGGACCAGTGACAACGATCAGATCGCAATCGTTGACAACGGTGTGATCACCGGTCTTGCGGAAGGCACGACGACGATCGTGGCGCGCAGTCTGGAGGGCGGTCTCACCGGTGAAATTAAAGCAACTGTTGCCGTCACAGTTCAGCGGGTCCCCGTAAGCGGCGTTCTGCTGGATCAAGATGCGCTTACCATAAGGGCAGGCGAATCTGCTACCGTTTATGCAACAGTTCTGCCGGCGGATGCCTTCAATAAGGTGATTTCCTGGAAGTCTTCTGACGAAACAGTTGTGACTGTCTCTGATGCCGGTGTTTACGAAAGCGAAGCCGACGTAACGGTAGAGACGTTGGCTATGGGCAACCTTACAGTGCCGCATCCTGTTCCCGATTATAACATTCAGGGATGGGAGAGCGCGGCTGCGGGTACCGCTTCTGCCACCTATCGCTACGATGCGGGTACGGACGTTCTGACGCTAAACGTGACCTATATCTATGACAAGTGGATCGGTGACTTCGCTCTCACGGATCTTGCCGGCAATGAAATCACGGGTCACGATTTCACCAAGTACGGCGCGACGGGTGATGCCGGTACACTTTGGAAAGGGACACTCACTGTTAATATCAGCGACATGGAGATGCTGAAGGATCTTGTGATCTGGGTATCTTCCACCGGTACCCAAAACGATAAGTTGGCAAGATTGACCATCGATCTGCCGGAGACACTGGCAAGCACCGCTACGGATATGAAACTCTCCGCACTGAAGCCCGGTACGGCAAAGGTTACCGTTACCACGGCAGACGGCGGACATACCGATACGGTGCAGGTTACCGTGACAGCGCCCGCCGTTGCCGGCATGACGCTGGATAAAGAGACAGCTGCTCTGACAAAGGGCGAAAGCACTACGGTGACGGCAACGATAATTCCTGCGGACGCCGGAAATAAGGCCGTTCTGTGGACGGTGAACGATCCTGCGATCGCCGCCGTTACGGATACAAGCACCTATACCGGTAAGGCAGTTGTGACTACGGAAGGCAAGGGCATAAGACCGGAGACGCTTCCTGTAAGTGATGCCGATTGGGCGATCGCTGCCGCTCCTGCTTCCGCTGCCAAGGCGGCAGAGGTTGCTTACGTGTACGATGCAGCTGCACAGACGCTGACACTGCAGGTTACCCACGATTTCGGCTTTTGGGTACTGGATGCCGCTATTACGGACGCCGCGGGCAATTCTCTTGCCTATACGGCGGACAGAACCTTCGGTACCGGCGGCACGCTGTGGTCGTTCTATTATACGGACACGGATCCTAAGCCCAATGCCGTCAAGGCGGTGACCTTTACTGTGACGGACGTGGCAGAACTGCCTGAGACGCTCACGCTGTTTGTGAGCAATACGGGTACGGGTACGGAGTACACCGCTAAGATCTCCATGAATTTCGCAGGCACCGCACAGGTGGTTGTTCCTTCGGCGAAGATCACCGCGCTGAAGCCCGGCGGAACTGTAGTGACTGCCACCACGGCAGAAGGCGGATTCACCAAAACGGTTACCGTAACGGTGGCGGTGCCCACCAGCGGCAGTATCTCCGGCTCTGCCGTAAGCAAAAACAGCGATGACAACGCGCAGTACCTGCTGTATGCTGATACCGTGGCTGATTCTGCCATTATCGCGGAATGGACGGCAGGCGGTGCCAATACGGCACTCTTCGCCGCGGAAAAGGGTGCCATCACCGGCGATGCCGCAAAGACGCAGACCTTCACCTTCAAGAATGTTCCCAACGGCACGTATAAACTGGCAATTCTGAAGAGCAAACACGTTCCGGCAATTCTTTCGGTTACGGTTTACGGTGACGACGTGAAGCTTGCTCCCCAGACGCTGTACATGTACGGCGACGTGACCGGAGACGGCGCGATTACGAATGCGGATGCCGAGCAGATCGGTAAATACGCCGTGCGCAAAGCAAGCGTGTTCGATCTGGTCAGCGATGCGGAGAAGGCAATCCTTCTGACTGCCGCAGACGTGAACCGCGACGGTAAGGTAAACGCTTCCGACATGACGCAGATTTTGCGGTATGTGGCAGGAAAGTCCTGCGCACTGGACGCAATGCCCTGATGAGCAAAAAATCCTCTCCCCAATAGGGAGAGGATTTTTATTGTATAGCGAAAACCCCGCCATAGTGGCGGGGTTCAAAAGAGGCTATTGCCGGTGAGAAGAAAGCAAATTAAAAGTTGGCACAGGATGTATATGAGTCTGAGGCTCCCTCCGGGAGGGAGCTGTCGCCGCAGGCGACTGAGGGAGAGTGCGTTACGATGAAATTTTTTAAACTCAAAATTACGCAGGCTCCTTCCGTCACGCTTCGCGTGCCACCTTCCTCCCGGAGGAAGGCTTATATATGGTACACCTGCAAGTTCGCACTTACCCACTACCCAAAGTGGTAGTGCTAATAGAAAAAAGCCGATACGGAAACAAATCCAGATCGGCTTTTTTGCTGTCCTTCAGCACCCGAGGCTATCGGGGAGAGGATTTTTATTTGCCTTTTTTTACTGACCGGCGATAGTCACACCGTCAAATGCCACGGCGGGCAGAACGGTGGCGCCGTCCGCCACGGTTTCCTTGGAGACAGCGCGGACGTTTTTCAGAAGATCGCCGATATTGCCGCTTATCATCGTTTCGCTCAGCGCCGTGGTGATCTTTCCGTTTTCGATGAGGAAGCTGTTCTTCGCCACGCCGGAGAAATCGCCGCCGGTGCCCGGATCGCCGCCGGAGAAGCGGCCCACGATAATGCCCTTGTCGATACCCTTGATGATTTCGGCAAGAGGGGTGTCGCCCGGTTCCATGATGACGGACCAGGTCTGGTTTTTCGCCCGGGGAAGTCCGGTTTTGTTGGCTACGTACAAGGAGAGCATAAAGCTGTTGAGGACGCCGTTTTTAATCAGATCGAAGGGCTCTGCCTTAAATCCTTCGGCAGTGTACGTCTCGCCGCAGACTACTCGGGAATCAAAGGGATTCATGGATATGGTGATCCGGGGATCCGCAACGGTGCAGCCCAGCTTGTCTTTCCAGGGGCTGGTGCCGTCCAGAATGGTGCCGTCGGAGGCAAAATTGCCGATGACGCTGGAGAGGATGGAGCCGAGAGAGCCGGCGGGGAACAGGGCGGTGCCGGTGAATTTGCCCGTCAGCGGCTGGGGATTGAGCTGCTTTTCCACGTCGGAGAGATCCTGCTCAATAGAGCCGAGATCAATAAACGGGGTATCCAGAGAATCGGTGACCACGCCGGAGCCGAAGAAGGAGGACGCCTTGTCTCCCTCGTGGGCGGAGAACATCAGCTCGATTTCGTAATATCCCTCGGTTACGTCAAAGGAGGCCCCCTTGGAGTTTTTGTACACCTTGTGCACCTTTTTGTGCGTCACGATCATCTGCTCCATGAGGATCAGCGGATGGCGGGTGCGAATGTCGTTCATCAGCTCCTCGGTCCGATCAAAAAGCCGGTCGGTATCTGCCTCGGGAGCACCCATAAAGACAGGTGCGTTTTCCTCGCCCTCAGCGTAGTCCCAGGCATCGTCCGGCGCCCCGGAGGCGGCGATGGCGGCACAGTCCTTTGCCGCTTTTTCGATGGCTTCGTCATCAAAGCGGTTCAGCCCTACGGCGCCTTTCTTTTTCTCGCAGATGGCAGTCATGGAGAGGGAGTTGTCAAACAGGGTGCGGAACAGGGAGAACTGACCTCCGTCCACGTTGAATTCGTGGGTTTCGGTGAACCGTGCGGTACAGGCGGCCTTTTCCGCCCCGTTTGCCTTCAGAGCGGCAAGGGTTTTTGCCGCGATTTCATTCAGATTATACATGAGAAATGCTCCTTTCCGTCAGCGTCCGCCGATCATGATTTCACAGCGGATGGCGGGACCGCCGAGACCTACGGGCATGGGCTGTTTCTTGCCGCAGAAGCCGGAGGAATTCCATTCTACCGTGTCCGATACCATGTCTACGGTTTTCAGCATCTCAAAGGCTACGCCGGAGATGGTGGTGTCCAGAATTGCCCGTCCCAGCTTGCCGTTTTTGATTTCAAAGCCGCCGGTGATGCCGAACATGAACTCACCGGTGGTGTCCGCCTGCCCGTTGTTGGTGGCGGTGAGATAGTAGCCGTCCTGAACGGAGGCGATCATATCGTCCAGTTTGTCCGTGCCGGGATGGATGGCGGTGTTGCGCATACGGATCAGCGGCTCGTCGGAGAAGGAGTAAGCCCGGGCGTTGCCCGTGGGCGCCATACCGAAATGCTGTGCCGTCTCCCGGCTGTTCATGTAACCGGTGAGGATGCCGTTTTCGATAATGGGAGCATCCACAGCGGGCGTGCCCTCGTCATCCAGATAAACGGGCAGGGGTACTTCTTTGCCGAAGGCAGTGTGGGCAAAGTCGGTAAGGCTTACCTTTTCCGATGCCACCTGTTTTTTGAGGCTGGGGCCTGCCACGCTGCCGCCCAGCACCAGATCTGCCTCTACGGTATGTCCCACCGCTTCGTGGGCAAGCATGCCGGTCAGCTCGCCGGCAAGAATGCAGGTTTTCTTTCCTGCCTCGGCGTATACGCCCTCCCGCTTTTTCATGAGCCGCTCGTACAGGGCATCAATACTGCTGTGCAGGGCGGCGGGATCGTTGAAATTCTGATCGAAGGTGCCATAGGAGCCGAATACGTCGAACATTTCGATGGGGGCGCCGTCCGTGGTTTCACTGTTCATGAATACGTAGACGTAGCTCCGGGGGAGAACGGTGTGACCGCTTACGCCGTCACTTACCATCAGCATTTTTTCCATGGAATCCGCCGTGGCGATTACTGCCCGGCTGGCCAGGTTCGGGTACTTCTCTACGATGTATGCATCGAGTTGCTTTACGAAATCGGCGTACAGCTTCTGATCGGGATCGGCGATATCTGCCGTCAGCGGGATACTTTTGCCGGAGATGGGGGGCAGGGCACCCTTTCCCTTGCCCACGCGGCGATCCATGAAGCGTGCGTTTTCTTCTGCCGCTTTGAGAACGGCGGCCGCTGCCTCCTCGGAGCATTCCGCCATGGAGGAGAATCCGTATACGCCGTTTTTGTACACCCGTGCGGATACGCCGGAGGTTTCTGATTTGGCATTGGCGGTGAGATTACCCTGGAGCAGGGTAACCCGGCAGTTTCTGTTTTTCTGCACGCGCACTTCCGCGTGCGCATCCGTCGGCAGAAGATGCCGGCTTTTTGATAAAATATCCGTCAGCATAGTGAATCCTTTCTGTTTGGTAATTGTAGGGACGCAGGGCTCTGCCCTGCACCCTGGCAAGTCGAGTATTGCCTTCGGCAAAACTCGGCTCGTCCCTTGGATCCCAACCTGGGGGTGATTTACTTTATTCCGATGATTGCACCCATGGCGCCGCGCACGCCGCCTGTGGCGCGGTGGGAGTGGAACAGAGCGGGATCGCACGCCGTGCAGTGGGGCGATACGTCGATCTGTGCCGGCGTAAGCCCTGCGGTGAGGAGCAGTTCTTTGTTCATTCCCACAAGATCGGCGAAGAAGCGGTCTCCCCGCTTCTCAATATGCCGTCCGGCAAACGCCGCGCCCCGGGCATCCGTAACGGCGGCAATAAAATCCTCTCTTACCGAAAAACAGCAGTCGTGAATGCACTGTCCGATGGCGGCACGGACCGAGGCGGGCTCGGCACCGGCACCAACCAGTGCTTCCACCGCTTTGGGGGCAATGCCGGCGGTCGTGCCCCGCCAGCCGGCGTGTACGGCAGCCACCAGAGGCGACCCGTCCGCCCGCCGGGCGGAAAAGAGAATGGGTACGCAGTCTGCCACCCGAACCATCAGAAGTACGCCGGGCTGATCGGTGTAAAATCCGTCGCCGGGCTCGCCTGCCGGGCGGGTAACGCCTTCCCCGCCGTCTGCCGTTGTCACGCAGCGGATTTTTGCCGAATGAATCTGCGGTGCACAAACCACGGCGTTTTCATCGAGCGTGCCGTCCGAGACGGCACGGGCAAGGATGCCGATATTTTCCTGCACCGTTTTTGCCGGATCGCCGTGTCCCTCCGCCACGTTCATGGCGGCGGTATGCGGAAGGCGGCTGACGCCGCCTTCTCTTGTGGAAAATCCGTGGAATACATCGCCGTGCAGCAAATCGGAACGAAACAGGATTTTGTCCTTTATAAACATTATTTCAGATCGATCACGGAGGCATCCCACATGGCAGGTGCCTCGTAGCCGAGGAGATTCACCGCGGTAGCGGCTACATTGGACAGACCGAATTTGCCCTCGTCTGCCTTTACGGTGTACGCGTCGGTGTAGAAGTTGTCGTAGATGATGCAGGGAACCGGATTCAGTGTGTGGCTGGTCTTTGCCTTAAAGGTGCCGTCCTTGTTCTTCTTCGGCGCACCGGTTTTCTTGTCCATCTCTGCCATTTCGTCTGCGTTGCCGTGGTCGGCGGTGATGATGGCTACGCCGCGGAGTTCATCCACAACGGAGAGAATACGGCCGAGCTGCAGATCCATCGCCTCCAGAGAGCAGATGGTAGCCGGCAGAGAGCCGGTGTGGCCTACCATGTCGCCGTTGGGGAAGTTTACTCTGAGGCAGGGATACTTGCCGGAGCGGAGCGCTTCGATGAGGGCGTCGGTGATTTCGGCACACTTCATCCAGGGGCGCTGCTCAAAGGGAACCACGTCGGAGGGAATCTCTACGTAGGTTTCTTTTTCTTCGGAGAATTTGCCGGAGCGGTTGCCGTTCCAGAAGTAGGTCACGTGGCCGTATTTCTGCGTTTCGGAAATAGCGTACTGGGCGATGCCGGTGTCGGCCAGATACTCACCCATGGTGTTGGTGATCTCCGGAGGATTTACCAGATAGTGAGAGGGAATGTGGAGATCGCCGTCGTACTCCAGCATGCCGGCGTAGAATACGTTCGGCACGCGTACCCGGTCGAACTTGTCAAAGTCCGCACCGGCCTCAAAGGTCTTGGAGATCTCAATGGCGCGGTCGCCGCGGAAATTGTAGAACACGAAGCTGTCGCCGTCCTCCACCGTGCCCACAGGCTGACCGTTTTCGGCGATTACGAAGGGCGGCAGATCCTGGTCGATGACCTTCGTCTCGGCGCGGTACGTTTCGATGGCTTCCTTGGCGGTGGCGAACTGTCTGCCCTCACCCAGCACGTGGGTCTTCCAGCCCCGCTCTACCATGCTCCAGTCTGCTTCGTACCGGTCCATGGTGATCTGCATACGTCCGCCGCCGGAGGCAATTTTGATATCGAAGTTGTCGTCACGGAGATCGGCAAGGAACGCCTCAAAGGGCTCTACGTAATCGAGCGCGGAGGTCTCGCCCACGTCACGGCCGTCCAGCAGGATGTGTACCCGTACCTTTGCTGCGCCGTCCTCTTTGGCTCTTGTGAGCATAGCCTTCAGATGATCGATGTGGGAGTGCACGTTGCCGTCGGAGAACAGGCCGAGGAAATGAAGCGTGCCGCCCGATGCCTTTACGCCGGAGATGAGGGTCTGCCAGGTTTCGGAGGAGAACATCTTGCCGGATTCAATGGACTGGGATACCAGCTTTGCGCCCTGGGCAAATACCTGACCGGAGCCGAGGGCGTTGTGACCTACCTCGGAGTTGCCCATGTCGTCGTCGGAGGGCAGGCCTACGGCGGTGCCGTGTGCCTTCAGCTTTACGGTGGGATACTGGGCGAGAATCCGCTTCAGCGTGGGCATATTGGCGGCGTATACTGCGTTGGTTTCCCCGTCGGGGGCGAAGCCGACGCCGTCCATAACGATGGTCAGAACCGGACCTTTTACGCCGGCAAAGGAAGATTTTTTGAGAATGCTCATGGGAAATGCTCCTTTTCAGCAAAAATTTTATTATTCCGCATACCGCAAGGTACGCATAAACTGCTATCCTATAGTATACCACAAAGAATGGGATTCGTCTACGATTCCGGCAAGAATTTCAAGAAAAAATTCCCTCTTTCGGGATTTGAAATTGTAAAATTTAAAAAAATCGCTGTAAATCTGTGCCAAAACACGGAGAAAATCAAGAAACCGTGAAAATGTTCAAGATTTATTTATAAATCCGTGGTATAATCAATCTATTGGAAACCTTTTTTACCGGCAAAAAAACAGTCAGGAGCATACATATGATAGAAATCAGCCATCTGGTAAAACGCTACGGCACGAAATTCGCCGTGGACGATATCAGCTTCTCCGTAGGACGCGGAGAAATCGTGGGATTCCTCGGCCCCAACGGCGCGGGAAAAAGTACCACGATGAACATTCTCACCGGCTATCTTTCCTCCACCTCCGGTACGGCAAAGGTAGGCGGCATCGACGTTCTGGAAGCCCC
>JAZQDY010000241.1:0-8884 GCA_045547015.1 Eubacteriales bacterium
TGACGGAGGGATTGTAAAAAGCGATAATCTACACAAAACAATCCCTCAGTCAGCTTCGCTGACAGCTCCCTTTACACAAGGGAGCCTTTGACACAAGATCATTCTACGCTGAATTTTTATTTGCTTTCTGCTCATCGGCAATAGCCTCTTTTGAACCCCGCCACTATGGCGGGGTTTTCGTCTTACAAAAAGCGGCCCGCCCCGTTTTCCGGGGCAGACCGTCTGCGAATCAGAAAATCTCCCTAAGCATACAAACAAACGTATCCGCCACTTTTTCCGCCGTACCTTTTGCGAACAGGCTGGTATCCGCCTCGTAACTGCGGTATTCGTACGCACGGGCACAGGGCAGGTATCGCATGTTTCCCGTCAGTATGAAGGTTGTCTCAAAGGGCGAATGTGCACGGACATGGATGCCCACGGTGGAAAACAGCTCGTTTGTGCTAGTGATAAACCCAATATCCCCAATACGGAACGCGTTCAGCTCCAGCATGCCGGTAAGAGGCAGGGCGGCGCGGGTACGGATATCCCTTGCCTGAAAAGAGGAAGAAAATCCGTATTTTCTGGCAAGCTCGTCCCCTTCCGTTCTTCCCTCGCTCTTCCATACGCGGAATACCTCGTTGGCATCGTCCAGCCTGTGATCCCAGGAGTGATCCACGTCGTATGCAAACATAACCCGTTTTGTCCGGATACCCGTTTCCGGGACGGGTTTCATCGCCGAAAGCGCCTCTATAGCGTAGTCTGCCATCCGCTCCCCGTAGGCGATAAAATCCAGGCCGTGATTTTCGGATTCAATACGGCTGCTGGGATTCTGGTTGCCGGAGGCGCCCATGAAAAAGGCGAACTGCATCCCGGTCTTCTCCTCAAGACGGGCACGGATACGGCCAACGTAACTGGCGGAAATGCCGTAGTATCCCACGCCCCGCACGTTATCGTTGTGTGCCTGCCAGTTCATGAGAAGAATGTCCGGCTTGCCCTCCCGTCGGAACTGCAGCAGCATCATCCGGGGATCCGTTTCAGCGGCATGCCCCACGATGGGCTGATTCCAGTTGCCGAAATTGGAGCCGGCATAGGTGCCGTCCGCCATTACATAGTGGCGGATGAAATTCATCCGTTCCAGCTCCCGCACCGTTTTGTACATCTCTGCCTCTGCAAGATCTGCCAGAGCCGTTTTTGCCGCCGTCACAGCAGCGGTCACAAAGGATTTCCTGAAGCGAACCGCATCCGGCTGATCGCCGTAGAGAAGAGGGGAGGAATGGCTGTGGGTAGCGGTGCAGAAAATCTGCTCTCCCGGAATCCCGGCAGCGGCAGTTACCGCCGCCCGAACTTCCTCCGCCACGGGCAAATCAAAGGAAAGCTGGTCTGCCGTATACAGAAGCAACGTCGTTCCGCCTTCCGAAACGGCGATACAGGTCAGATAAATGTCGTCCACCACCGTCTGGGAACGGCGGATCTCATCATCGCCGTAGCCGGCGAGGCAAACGGTATAATCGGGCGTAATGCATTCTCTCGCGTACCCTGCACGCAAAGCGTTCTCTTTTCTCATATCAACTCGCCTTTCTGAAATCCCGTACTCTTTTCTGTCCGGATTAAATCGAATAGTTCACAGCCGCGTCGCGGATGGAATACTTCTCTATCTCTTCTTCATTCACAGTCACGTCGTCGAGAAGCCCATCCAGGAATTCCATAAAATCAGCATTTGCCACTGTGTCCTTGTATCCGTCGAAGAAATCCGCATTGGTGGATTCGTTATACGCGTTGTCCTCCAGGGGCAGGCGCATGAGCCAGTGCGTACCGAATTCGCTCTCCACCTTCACCGTCTCCCCGATCTCCATCCCGAACGCGGCGTCAACCACGTCCGTGATAAAATCCGTTTCTCGGGTCAGGTAGTAACCGTTGACGTAGTAAAGATCCTCCGAATACGTTTCATACACTGTCTTGAAATCCTGTCCTTCCGCCAGTGCTTTTTCAATGGCGGCAATTTTCTCTGCTTTCGCCGCCGCCTCCGTCTCGTTCAGTTCTCTCATCAGCGCCGTTCCGTTGGAATCGTACTGCTGATACCCTGCTTCGTTGGTAACGTACTCGTAGGCATCGTTCACGTAGATGTGGCGAACACGGACGTAATTCTCCCGGTAATACGCATCCAGATCTTCTTCCGTCAGCGTATTGGGACCGCCGTCGTCGTACAGATACGCGAACACACGGGCAGGCTTCTCCTCTTCCAGATAGATCTGCCGCAGCATATCCATATTCACACCGTACTGCGACAGTGTCTGATTGAATTTGACCTTACTGCCGTCCGCATAGGCATCCATCAGCTCGGAAATATACTGATCGACGCCCTCCACCGCATAGTCCGGCAGTGTAAGCCCGTACTGATCGAACAGTTCCATGCAAAGCAGCGTCCGCTTCACGTTTTCCAGAACGGAGGCGTTCAGATAGTCCTCCGCCGTAATATCCTCATACAGGATGGAATCCCAGAACGCATCCGTATCGGTCATATCGGTGTAAGTATAGAGAAACGTGCCCTTATACGAGCACAGCCAGTAGCGGTACATATTGGCAGTCACAACGGAGTCTCCATAGGAAAGGGCAACGGCAGACTGTCCGCACCCGCTGAGAGAAAAGAGAGTGGCAAAAAGAAGCGCAAAAGCGCAGAATCTGACGAGTTTTTTCACGGCAGAAGGTTCCTTTCGGTGAAAAATAAAATTTCGGTTATATAACAGTATACCGAAGCACGCAAAGAAAATCAAGCGTTCTCCGTGTCAGAATTGCAGATATTTCATTAACAGATCGGTGGCAAAATCCGTCATGCGGATTTTTTTGCCCGGTGCGGGGCGGCAGACCAGTGCGGGCTCGCCTCCCAGAACCATGCGGATCTGCGCTTTGGGGAATGCGTTTGCCAAAGCAGTCATGGCGGTGGCGTTGATTACCTCCGGCACGAAACGGAGTGCCCCGTCCCGCTCCTCGATCTTCTTCATGCCGGCCTTGGCGCCCAGCGCACGGATGAGAGCGATCTTGCAGAGGCTGACCGCGGCAGCCGGCGGCTCGCCGAACCGATCGCAAAGCTCATCCAAGGTATCCTCGTAATCCTCGTACACCCCGATCCGGGCGATCTTTTTGTACATCTCCATACGCTGGGGCGCGCCGGGGATATAGTTTTTGGAAAGATAGGCATCCTCCCGCATATCGGCGGCACACTCTACCTTTTTCTCCTGCGGGATTCCCTGCTCCTCCAGAACGGCTTCGTTCAAAAGCTTCACGTACAGATCGTATCCAACCGCCTCCATATGTCCGTGCTGCTGGGCACCCAAAAGATTGCCCGCCCCGCGGATCTCCAGATCACGGAGGGCAATCTTGAAGCCGGCACCAAAAGCGGCGTATTCCTTAATAGCGGAAAGGCGCTTTTCGGCGATCTCCGTCAGCTGCTTCTGCTTCGGATAGGTAAAGAACGCATACGCACGGCGGCTGGAACGGCCCACGCGGCCGCGGATCTGGTGCAGCTGGGACAGACCGTACCGATCGGCGTTTTCAATCACCAGTGTATTGGCGTTTGGCACGTCAATACCTGTCTCGATAATGGTGGTGGACACGAGAATATCAATCTCGCCCTTCACAAGATCGGACCAGATCTCCTCCAGCTCTTCCCGCTCCATCCTGCCGTGTGCTACGGCGATGCGGGCATCCGGCAAATCCTTTGACAGCCTGCCCGCCACATTGTATACCGCTTCAATCCGGTTAATCAGGTAGAATACCTGACCGCCCCTTCGGAGCTCTCTGCGCAAAGCCTCGGTAATAATGCCCTCGTCGTGCTCCAAAACGTACGTCTGTACCGGCGAGCGCATCCCCGGTGCCTCCTCCAGAACGCTCATATCCACGATACCGCCCATGGCCATATTCAGCGTACGGGGGATGGGCGTAGCCGTCAGTGTGAGAACGTCCACGTTTGCGGCGATCTGCTTCAGCTTTTCTTTCTGTTCCACACCGAACCGCTGTTCCTCATCCACGATAATCAGCCCCAGATTGGAGAACTGCACGTCCTTGGATATAAGCCGGTGGGTACCAATGATAATATCCACGTCCCCCCGGCGTAGTTTGCGCACCGTTGCCGCCTGCTGGGCAGGCGTACGGAAACGGGACAGCATATCAACCTCGATGGGGAAACCGCGCATACGGCTCTGGAACGTCTGCAAATGCTGGAACGCAAGGATCGTGGTGGGCACGAGCACTGCCACCTGATAGCCGCTCATCACCGCCTTGAATGCGGCACGAAGCGCCACCTCCGTTTTTCCGTATCCCACGTCGCCGCAGAGAAGCCGATCCATGGGATACGGCGCTTCCATATCCCGTCGGATATCTTCGATGGCCGTAATCTGTCCGTCCGTTTCTTCATAGGGGAATGCATCCGCGAACTGACGGCACATATCGTCGTCCGGATCAAAGGCGATACCCGGCGTCCGCTTGCGGCGGGCATACAGCTCGATCAGCTCTTTGGCCATCTCCTTCGTGGCGGCCTTGGCCTTTGTTTTCGCCCTTGTCCAATCCGCACCGCCCATTTTTGACAGTTTTACGCTGTCCGTATCGCCGCCGGTGCCGATGTATTTGGACACAAGATCCAGCTGATCCACCGGCAGAAACAGTTTATCCGTGCCCGCGTAGCGGATGGTGATATAGTCCCGGGTGGTGCCGTCCACGGTGATGTTTTCGATGCCCATATACTGCCCTACGCCGTATACGGTGTGCACCACCAGATCGCCCACCTCCAGATCCGCATAGGACAAAATTGTCTCGGTGGCTTTCTTCTTCTGCTTCGATTTGTGGGAAGCACGCACGCGCCGTGCCGTCCGCTGGGCGGCAGAAAAATTCAGCAGGGCAAATTTGGGCGTCAGAAGCTCGTATCCGGCGGAGAACACGCCGGTAAGAACCGCAATGGGCTTGGTCTTTCCCCCGGCATTATTGTAAAACGACCGGGTAAGTGTATCCGCCATACCGGCGGTAAGCCCGTCGTCAAAGAGCGTTTTGATCAGATTTTTTGCCTCCGGCTCGTTCTCGCATACGATCGCCGTCATGTATCCGTTTTTCACGTAGCCCGCCACGTCCTCACGGAGCAGAGCCACGTTGCCCGCATAGGCAGGGATATGGCTGGTGGTGAAATTATAGCTGTTTGCCCGGCCGCCCGTACCGCCGAACGCTTCCAGATACAGAAACGGCATAAGCGACGCGGCTCCCGTTACCGTATCCCACTCCCGCATATATACGCCGCCTCGCATGGAGGCAAGCTCCCCGGCGGCGGTAAGATCCGCCACCGTCTGATCGAGAAGCGCACAGCACGCCGCGGCCTTCGCCTCGCACGCCTGTCCGCCGCGGATCACTACAAGTCCGCTGAAATAATCCATAAGGCACGTACCGTCCGGATAGAGAAGCGGCAGATACTTGTCAGCAAAATCCACGTCCGCGCCGTTTTCGAGAACGGTCAACTCCGAGAGAAGCGTCTCCACGGCACGGTCATTTCCGTCCGCTGCGGCGATCTTCTTGATATGCCGGCGGATGGCATCGGCAAGTGCCTTACGCGCTTCCTGATGCAGAAGCACCTCCCGGGCAGGCGGCAGAACGATCCGATCCCCCACCGCATCAAGAAAACGCTGGTTTTCCACGTCGAACGTACCGATCCGGTCAATCTCGTCGCCGAACAGCTCAATCCGGTACGGATGCATTCCCGGCGGATACACGTCCACGATACCGCCGCGGATGGCAAACTGCCCGGTACCCTCCACCAACTCCCCCCGGGTATAGCCGGAGGCGGTAAGACGCTCCGCCAGTTTTTCCGTATCCACGGAGGTGGCGGCGTCGATGGAAATGGTCCGTTCCGCCAGCATCATCTGAGGCATGGTAATCTGCAGCGCCGCCTCCGGCGTGGCGGTGAGAATCACCGGTTCCGGATCGTGGATCAGAGCAGACAGCACGGAAAGCCTCTCATGCTCGTAATCATGGGAGGCTGTGACGTTATTAAAGTTGTAATCCCGGGCGGGAAAATGCAGAGCGGGGATACCTGCATTCTGCAGAAGTGCCGCCGTTCCCGCCGCTTCCTTTTCTTCCGGGCAGAGGATCAGAAGACACTGATCCGCAAAATCCCCGGCAAGAGCCGGCAGAAATACGTCTGCCGCTCCCTCCGAGAGACCGGTTGCCTCCATGGGGCGGAATCTGCCCCGGCTGAGGGACTGGCGGATGGCGTCCACCATGGTATCATATTCCCGGTTTTCCCGGAAAACCGATGTAAGAAGCTCCGTATTCATTCCTGCTTCTCCGTTTTCTTTTCCGGCGGACGGTGTCCGTTGCACAGGCCCATGGCTTCCTCAAAATGTCCGTCCAGAATCATCTCTGCCGCCCTATCGATCAGCGGAAAGCAGGTAACCAGCTTTTCGATATCCTCTTTGGGCATTTTTCCGAGCACCCAATCTGCCAGATCGTACTGTGGCGACGGCTTCTGCCCCACGCCCAGCCGGATACGGGGGTACTGGGTGCTTCCCGTCTCTCTCTCAATGCTTTTCAGCCCGTTGTGGCCGCCGTGAGAGCCGTCCTTCCGCACCCGCATTCTGCCTGCGTCCTGATAGATATCGTCCACCAGCACCAGCACGTTCTCCGGGGGGATCTTATAAAAGTCCATAGCCGCACGGATGGATTCGCCGGAGGCGTTCATATACGTCTGGGGCTTCAGAAGAAGCACCCGGTATTTCCCAAGCTGGGCATCGGTACAAAGGCCGCTGAATTTCGCCCGGGTTATGCTCACGCCCAGCTTATCGGAAAGATAATCTATTGCATGATAGCCTGCGTTATGGCGCGTACGTTCGTACTCCCGCCCCGGATTGCCGAGTCCCGCGATGATATGGGTGGGGGCGGCAGCGGGCGTTCTCTTCTCTTCAATTTTCTTGAACAAATCAAAAATATCCGTCATATGTCCTGCCTGTCCGATCCGAAAACGTGCAAAAAGCAGCTCGCCACAGAATGCGCGCTGCATCGGATCTGATTATTTTTCCATATATATTGTAACGCAATCTGCCGCCGATTGCAACGGTCCCGGGAGAAAAAATTTCCAAAAACTGAATAAAATGCCGCCGCTTACGTGAAAAATGTAAATAGACGGTGAAAAAACAGATAAATCTTTCCCCTACACCTTGTAAAATTCCGCAAAAACCACTATAATTAAATACAGTATACGTACCGCATCTGTTCTGAAGGAGGTTCACTTTGCCGATGCCTTTGTTTTCTCACCGTTTTTCCGAAAAGAAAAAGCACCGTTCCCCCGCCGCACCGTCGGTTGAGGAGGAGTTTACCTTCGCCGAGGAAGAAATGCTCAACTACGAAAAAGATCCTTTTCTCTACTCGCTGAGCGCTTTGCGGAAAGAAGATATCCCCCTCGCGCATCCCGTGAAGAAACGCACCCGCAAAGAGAAGATTACTGACACCCTCCGCAGCGTAATGCTGGTGATCTCCGTTTTGGTATTCATAGGCAGTACGGTCTATCTGATCGACAACTTTATACAGAAGGCACGGGCGGAAAACCTGTACGATGAAGCCGCCGCAGAATTTGCCGCCGCCGGGCTGCAGTTTGATTTTCTCACCGGCAACGCCCAGGCGGATAAAGACCCTACCCGTCCGCAGGCAAGCCGGGCAGATGTGCCCCTTATGTCCGTCAGCGATACCCTCAGCCGTCTGGAGGGCAATGCCGCAGCAGAAACACCTGCCGACCCGCAGATAAACGAAGAGATTGAAAAACTCCGCGCCGTACTCAGCACATACAAGCAGCGGAATGAGGACGTCTGCGGCTACATCAGCGTCCCCGCTGTCGGTATTGATTACGTGGTGGTACAGGGCGAAGATAACGACTACTATCTGAATCACAACTACAAAGGTGAGCCGCTGGTAGTGGGATCCATCTACATGGATTATCGCTGTGCGGAAAACCTGAACGAAAACCGGAACACGATCCTGTACGGACATAATATCGAAACGCCGGCTATCATGTTCCACGGCGTAACGGATTTTTACGATACGGAGATCTTTGAAAACGAACGCATCTACCTCTTCACCATGGACGGCGTTTTCGTCTACAAAACGTTCGCCGTATACGACACGAAGCCTACTTCCGGTTATATCCGCACCGATTTCGGCACGGATGAAGCGTTCGCCGAGTTCCTTACGGAAATGCAGAAGCGTTCTGACGTGAAAAATACGATAGACCTGACCGGGGTAACGAATATCCTTACCCTGTCCACCTGCACCAACTACAACAACGGCAGATATGCGCTCCACGCCTATCTGGAAGAGTTTATTCACTGATTTTTTAGATGTATACCGGGGAGTTTTATGGGTTTCAGCGAATTTCTGATCTGTCCGCTTTGCGGCGCTTCCCTTGCCAAAGAGGGAAACAGTCTTCTCTGCACCGGCGCGCGCCGGCATTGCTACGACGTCGCCGCCAGCGGCTACGTGAATCTCCTGCCGCCCGGTAAAGGAAAAAACGCCCGTACCGGCGATGATGCCGACATGATCGCCGCCCGAAGTGCCTTTCTCTCCGGTGGCTACTACGACTGCATCTCTGATGCCGTGGCAGAGATCGCGGCACAGTATCTGCCGCATGGCACGGACACCGTGCGCCTCTGCGACGCGGGATCCGGCGAAGGGTATCACACATGCCGCATTGCCCGGGGCATCGACAAGTCGGATCGTAGCCATGTCGTTCTGTGAGCCAAGGAGTTGACTCTCTACCTTGTCTTCCTAAGACCGCTTGGCCTCCGACTTGTATCTGCCGCATGGCACGGACACCGTGCGCCTCTGCGACGCGGGATCCGGCGAAGGGTATCACACATGCCGCATTGCCCGGGGCATCGAC
>JAZQDY010000242.1:0-10026 GCA_045547015.1 Eubacteriales bacterium
TCCATAATAGCGCCGGCGTGGGAGATATCCGGCTGGATGTAGTCAGGCGCGCGAAGGCGGAACAGCTCGTTGGAATCAAAACGCGTATACAGCCGTTCGCCGGCGGAGATCGGTACGGGAGATTTATCCCGCACGGCTTTCAGCGCCTCCAGATTGTTGGGCGGAACGGGTTCTTCCAGCAGCATGGGTTTGAACTGCGCTACCTCCTGGGCGATTTTTATGCCCGTGGGTACGTCAAACCGACCGTGGGCTTCGATGAGCAGATCCACGTTCTCGCCTACCGCATCGCGTACCGCGCCGATGCATTCAAGGGCGGTGTTCAGATCTTTCCCCGAAATCTGCAGATAGTTTTTGCCGAAGGGGTCCCACTTCATGGCGGTCACGCCTTTTTTCACCGCTTCCTTGGCTTTCTCGCCGAATTCCTGCGGTGTTTTGGCACCGGCAAACCATCCGTTTATGTAAATGCGGCATTCCTCGTTGACCTTGCCGCCCAAAAGCTGATAGACAGGTACGTTCAGGGATTTGCCAAGAATATCCCAGAGAGCCATTTCCACCGCGGACAGAGCACTCATAAGTACCGCGCCGCCGCGCCAGTACGCATCTCTGTAAATATCGTGATAATGCTTCTCGATCTGGCAGGGATCTTTGCCGATCAGATAGGAACGGATGTGTTCGATGGCACCTACCAGTGCCTTTTCCTTATATTCCAGTGTTCCTTCGCCCACGCCGGTCACGCCCTCGTCGGTATATACTTTCACAAATACCCAGTTGGTACGGAAACAGTCCACCACGAACGATTTAATATCAGTGATTTTCATGAAATTTTCCTCCGTTATTATTTCTTATCCGTATTGTACCATACCCTGTATACGGTATTATATAAGAATACAGAGCAATTTTGTTAAAAAACAAAGATTTTGATTGACGTATAAGGGGATTTTTATTATAATTAAAAGGTAAAGGGGTGGAAAAATGGAAGTTTGCCATATTGTGAAATACGGTGTGTTCGACAGTGCGGTTATGTTTCCGCGTCAAAAAGAGACCGTAGATCGTATCGCCGTTCACTATGAGTTGGAATATATCCTTTCCGGGGGAGGCGTTTCCCATATCGACCGGCATTCCTGTGCGCACACGCCGGATATGGTGCTTCTGCGAAAGCCGGGCCAGAAATCGTACAGCAATCTGCCATTCAAGTGCCTGTATATTTATTTTGATCTCTGTGAATCCAGCGAGTTTGTCCGGCTATTGGAGAATGCTCCCAGCTTTTTTCAGATGATCGACAGCCGGAAATACAAGCGTTCCTTTGAGGAACTTCTGGAGCATCTGACCTTGCCGGAGGGGGATCCCTCCGACGCATTCGTTATGGCGAAGATGCTGGAGCTTTTCTATTATATGGAATGCGATACGCCTCGGAATAAGCAGTATCTGCAGATGCGTGTAAGAACACGCGCAAAGCCCATCGTAAAGGCAATGAACTATATGAGCGGACATCTGCAGGAGCCGATCCGCATCGAAACCCTGGCGGAGACTACCGGCTATTCGCCCAATTATTTTCAGAATCTGTTTCGCAAGCTGACGGGCGAGACGCCGCAGAAGTATCTTCTTCATCTCAGAATCGGCAAGGCGACACAGCTCCTGGCAGATTCGGAATTCTCCCTTTCGGAGATTGCCCAGCAGTGCGGCTTTTCATCCCAGTCCTATTTCGGTGCCATCTTCAAAAAGGAGACAGGTTTTACACCGAAAGAATTCCGCCGCCGCGCCTTCGCCCGGTATCTCAGTACAAAATAAAAGGAGGTGTTGCATTTGGCGTGATACTCTTAACGGAGTATCACGCCAGTTCTATTCGCCCGCGGCGAGTTATATTGCTTTGCAGTGGTATTCGGCTTACGCCGAGTGGTATTTGCTTCGCAAGTTTAGGGCGAATAGAATATCACTGAAGCAGAATGGCTTCAATATCACTATTGCGAAAGCAATAATATCACTCCGACGAAGTCGGAATAAAACTTGACAAATTGGTGGGTTCAGTGTATAATGCTTTTTGAGGTGACACCATGTCAGACAGTATTATGAGAGATAGGGCAAAGGGTTTTGCTAAAAATATTGTTTTTCTCTGCCGTAATATGAAATCAGAACATAAAGAAACTGTCCTGATAAATCAATTATTACGTTCTGGTACATCTATTGGAGCAAATATTCACGAGGCACAGTATGCGCAAGGCACGAAGGATTTCATATCAAAACTTGAAATAGCGCAAAAAGAATGCTACGAAACCGAATATTGGCTTGAGCTGTTGTTTGAAACAGGCTGTATGGAAGACACAGTATATAAGACAATTCAAAACGATTGCGGAGCCATCCGCCGAATGTTAATAGCATCGTTAAATACGATTAAAGCCAAACAAGAATAGGTGTATGGGGGTTGCCTTGTCCGTTGTAATACAAAGGCGAAACTGGCGATAAAGCGAAAGGAGAAGATCAATGTCAAAATTAATATTATCATCTTGCGATTTTAGAAATAATGAATCGGCGCAATGTATATATGATAATTTACCTTTTCCAATTAGTCAATGTAAGGTATTATATTTCCCCAATGAAAAAGCAACAGAGGAATCAATAAAAGGCACAAAATTCTATCAACGCCTCTCTGAATTTGGGTTTTCCAAAGAAAATATATATGTTTTTAATTATTTTGCTCCTGCTGAATTTGATACAAATACTCATATAGATATTATATACATTAGCGGTGGAAACACCTTTGGAACTTTGAAAAGAATTAGAGAATCAAAAGCAGAAAAGGTTATACTTGATTGCTTGTCTCGCGGAGCAATGTATATTGGCGGTAGTGCCGGTGCACATATTGCTTCCCGATCGATTAAACATGTTGCAAAATACGATAATGAAACATTTGGACTAACAGATTTTTCGGGTTTGAATTTGTTTAATGGCATTTTAATATGTCATTATTCAGAATTAAGAGAAGAAGATTATATAACCTTAACTGAGCAAGGGGAACAAAATATTATTAAACTTCGCGATCAGGACTATATTGTTTTTGATATATAAAAACGCTCCGACAGACTTTTTGTAATCTGTCGGAGTTAATTATTTGTATACTGCGGAGCAAATTTTGATAAGTGATATATACAGAAAACTCCATCACATACTTTCGTCCATGATGGAGTTTCTTGTCATATTCGATTTATGTGATTTCTCCGATAAGAACATCGCTGTTTGCAGCAACCTTTTTTTCTATTAACCAAGCAGTTCTTCCAGTTCTTTCAGCGTTTCGTCGAATACTTTGAGAGCGTTGGCTACCGTGTCGGGTTTTGTCAGATCTACCCCGGCGATCTTCAGTTCTGCGAGCGGGTAGTCACTGCCGCCGGTGGAGAGAAAGTTGAGATAATCGGAAGCATCACCCGTCTCAAGGATGCGGTTGGCAATGGCAACGGCGGAGCAGAAGCCGGTAGCGTACTGATATACGTAGAACGCGTTGTAGAAATGGGGGATACGTGCCCATTCAATATCGTGCAGCTCGCCCACGTCGGCACCCTCGTAGTACATAAGGTTCAATTCTCTGTACATACCGTTCAGAAGCTCGGCGGTCAGCGGCTGACCGGCCATATATGCATCGTGTGCCTTGCGCTCAAACTCGGCAAACAGCGTCTGACGGAATACGGTGGTGCGGAATTCTTCCAGAAAATGATTCAGGATGTAAGCGCGGCGCTTCTTGTCCGTTTCTACGCTGAGCAGATATTTGGTCAGAAGCACTTCGTTCACCGTGGAGGCAACCTCGGCAACGAGGATTTTATATCTGTGGTTGGCGAAATCCTGTTTTTCAGAGGAGAGATAGGAGTGCATGGCGTGACCCAGCTCGTGTGCCAGGGTGTACGCGTCCTGCAGGGTATCCGTGTAGTTCAGAAGAACGTACGGATGTACGCCGTGTACACCGCAGGAGAACGCGCCGGTGGTTTTTCCCTTGTTTTCGTATACGTCCATCCAGTGGTTCTGTTCCGCCATATCGAGCAGTTCCTGATAGCGTGCGCCCAGCGGGGCTGTTGCCTTGCGGACCAGCGCCATGCCTTCCGCAAAGGTAGCAGGATATTCTACGTCTTCCACTATGGGGCAGTACAGATCGTACATGCCAAGCGAATCCAGTCCCAGAATTTTTTTGCGCAAAGCAAGATAGCGCTTCATGATGGGCAGACCGCCGTGAATGGCTTCGGTGAGACTGTCGTATACGCTGACCGGTACGTTGCTGTGGAAGAGGGCCGCTTCGCAGGCGGAGTTGTAGTTTCGTACTTTTGCGTTGAACGTATCAATTTTCACCGATCCTCCGTATAAGGCGGCAAAGGTGTTGATGTATTTTTTAAACTCCTTGAAATAGGTCTCGTAGGCTTCCTTGCGGACCTTGGGATCCCGGCTGTGCAGATATACGCCGTAGGTGCCGTGTGTCAAGGGAATCTCATTTCCGTTTTCATCGTGAACGGACGGGAAGGTCATGTCTACGCTTTCCAGCATATCAAAGGCGGTACGGGGCGTGCCGGCGGCATCACCCAGCATGGCCAGCATCTGCTCTTTTTCCGCATCCAGAATATGAGCGGCGCCGCGGGTGGTGTCTTCGATCATGTGGCGGTATCCCTTCAGCAGATCCAGCTGCAGCCAGCCGTTCAGCGTATCCTTGTCGATGCTGAGCAGCTCCGGGTCGATAAATGCAGTGGCGGCCTGCAGGGCCATGCCCAGCTGTACGGCGCGCCCCTCCATGGTCTGATGCTTGGGGTCGCCGTTGTCGCTGCTTTTATGCAGGAACGCGTACAGGGAAACAAGCTGTGCTTTTTCCGCGGCGGCGTATACCTTGTCCAGGGCATCCTTCAGGGATTCTGCCGATTTGCACAGCGTGCCGGGCAGGGAAGCGAGTTCCCCGACGGCAGTCTGTGCCTCGGCGTAGGCATTCTCCCACGCCTCGTATGAGGGAAAGATATGGGTGAAATCCCACTGGAAAGCGGGGTCCATTTCGTGACGTGCTTTACATTCCATCGTAACAAATTCTCCTTTATACTGTTTTGATCTTTCAAGACAGACCGTATATTACTACAAATTAATTATATGGCAAAATTTCGTTCTGTCAACTCATTTTTTCATTTTTAAGTAAAAATTTGTATAAATGTTGCAACTTGAGACAAAACGATTGCAATTTTGTTTTTCTTGTGATAAGATATACCCATACCGTGCTAAATGATAAAAGGAGATTTCAGCTATGATAAAAATCGATGCACACAACCATCCGGATTTCTGCGGTTTTGATGCAGAGAGACATATCCGGAATATGGATCAGAACGGTATCAGTAAGACCTGGCTTCTGTCCTGGGAAACGCCGGAGAATGAATACCGGCCGGAATCCAGAAGCTGCCTTGTTGCACCCGGTCAGGCAGGACCGGTGCCTTTTGCCCGGTGCCTGGACTACGCACGCTATGCACCGGATCGGTTCATTCTTGGCTATGCACCCGATCCCCGGCATCCCGACGCCATTACCAAAATGAAAATGGCCATCGACACGTTCCGTGTGCAGGTGTGCGGGGAAGTGAAGCTCCGTATGACGTATGATGATCCCGATGCGGTGGATCTGTTCCGCTTCTGCGGAGAGAGGGGATTGCCGGTCACTTTGCACTTTGATTATCCCTATCGCCGTCCCGGTGCACGTACCTGGTGGTACGGCGGCACTATCGATAATTTTGAAAACCTGCTGAAGCAGTGCCCGGAGACCAACTTCCTCGGTCACGCGCCCGGATTCTGGTGCCATATCTCCAACGATAATCTGGGCGAGACCACCAGCTATCCCAAGGCCCCGGTGATCCCCGGCGGACGGATCGAAAAGATGCTGGAGAAGTATGAGAATCTCTATCTGGACTGCTCCGCCGGCTCCTGCCTCAACGCACTGCAGCGGGATTCCGAGTATACGAAGAAGCTGATGCTGGCCCATCCGGACCGCTTCGTGTACGCCCGGGACGATTTCGACAATCACCTGGCAGAGTTTGTTGACACCCTCGGCATGCCGGAAGATTTCCTTGAGAAATTCTACCACGAAAACGCAGAACGTCTTTTGCCCGAAATCAAAGAGCCGGTACGGGGCTGATTCTTTCCCGTACAGGTTTGATATGACAGGAGGATACAGAATATGATTAAGATTGACGCACATAACCATCCGGATTTCTCCGGATTTGATGCAGAGCGCCATGTCCGTAATATGGACGAACTGGGCATCGCCAAAACCTGGCTTTTGGCGCTGGAAGCACCGCCGGACGATTACCGCCCCACATCCAACAGCTGTCTCGTAGCTCCCGGTCAGCAGGGGCCGATTCCGCTTTCCCGCTGCCTTGAATACTGGCGCTACGCACCGGATCGGTTTATTCTGGGTTACTGCCCCGATCCCCGTCTGCCCGACGCCATTACCAGGATGAAAATGGCCATCGATACCTTCCGTGTGCAGGTGTGCGGCGAGGTCAAGCACCGCATTACATACGATAATCCCGACGCGGTGGATCTGTTCCGCTTCTGCGGTGAGCGCGGCGTGCCGGTTGTACTGCATTTTGATCTGGCGTACCGCAGACCGGGCACACGTACCTGGTGGTACGGCGGTACTATCGATAATTTTGAAAACCTGCTGAAGCAGTGCCCGGAGACCAACTTCCTCGGTCACGCTCCCGGTTTCTGGTGCCATATTTCGGACGATAACCTGGGCGAGACTACCAGCTATCCGAAAGCACCGGTCATCCCCGGCGGACGGATCGAAAAGATGCTGGAGAAGTATGAGAATCTCTATCTGGACTGCTCCGCCGGCTCCTGCCTCAATGCGCTCCAGCGGGATCCCGCGTACACGAAGAAACTGATGCTCCAGTATCCCGACCGGTTCTTGTTTGGACGGGACGATTTTGATAACAACCTGGTGGAGTTTATGGATACGCTCGGTATGCCGCAGGATTTCCTTGAAAAATTCTATCACGAAAATGCAGAACGCCTGCTGCCGGAAATCAAAGAGCCGGTGCGAGGCTGATAAATAATATTTCATCTGTAAAGGAGAACAATCATGCATATTTTGTTTCAGGGTGACTCCATCACCGATGCCGGCCGTAGCAGAGAGAATTTTGATATTATGGGTACGGGATATCCGCATCTGGTAAAGGCATTTCTGAACGCCAGAGATCCTGAGGTTTACACCTTTTCCAACCGGGGCATCAGCGGCAACCGTATCGTGGATCTGTACGCCCGGATCAAGGCGGATATTATTAACCTCCGCCCCGATTTCATGAGCATTCTCGTCGGCGTAAACGACGTATGGCACGAGCTGTCTCATAAGAACGGAGTTTCTGCGGAAAAATACGAGAAAATCTATTCCATGCTGATCGAAGAGGTAAAGGCTGAACTGCCGGATCTCCGCATCGTGATTATGGAGCCCTTCGTGCTTCCCAGTGATCGTACGGCCGGTACGACGGAGGACGGTCGGGATAAGTATGAGGTCTTCCGCGGTGAAACGGAACTGCGTGCCGCAGCAGCCCGCCGCGTGGCAGAGAAATTCGGACTGGAGTTTCTGCCCTTGCAGAAGATGTTCGACGAGGCTGCCGAGATCGCACCGCCCACGTATTGGCTGAAGGACGGCGTGCATCCGTCAGAGGCCGGTCATCAGAAGATTGCCGACGCATGGCTTCGCGTCTTTGATAAGAAATAACTGTAAAAAAGCGTACCGTCCGACAGATCGTTCGGGTGGTACGCTTTTCTGCTCTCTGTGTCTACTATCTTTCGGTTGACAGGGGGATATGGGTGGAATATAATAGAATTAACAAATAATCTGCTAATTTTTCTATAAAGAGAGGAAACCCGATGGAAAATCAGAGAATGGCCACATGGTGGATACGCTGGGAGGATCTGAACTGGCCGGATCCCGATAACTACGACAATATCAAAGCACACGCCGAGGGACTTGCCAAAGCAGACGTTTCCACGGTGATCCTATTCGGTACCCATTTCCGGTGGGACTGGCTGCCGGTTTTTCCCCTTCTGCATGATTATATTGCAACCGTTGCGGAAGAACTGCATAAATACGGCGTAAAGTTGTACGATCACCATTCCGTCAATCTGGTGCATCGGTACAGCACCCGAGAGGAAATGCGCCATGTCATACTGGACAGCGGTCCTCATCTGCCCTTCAGCCCCACTTGGGAGGCGGCAAAGACCTGGCAGTATAAAGGGAAATACCTGAACGACTGGCGTATGATCGATACGGTCACAAGAGAGCCGCTGTATTTTCCCCAGTATACCTCCGAGGGCTTCTGCCACCGGAATCCGGAGTTCAAAGAGGCGTATTACGATTACGTGAAAACGCTGATCGCCGATACGAAGATCGACGGTCTCAGCGCAGACGACGCCATGTACTATATGCAGTATAAAGGCTGTGCCTGCCCCCACTGTCAGGCGGAGCTGAGACGCCGTTCCGGGCTGAAAGAGATCCCACCCGTTACCGATACAAACTTTTGGGGCAACTGGGACAATCCCGCCTGGATCGATTTTATTGATCTCCGTTTTGCTTCGAATGGCGAGTTCTACGAGGGACTTCGCAAAGTCGTTCCCGAAGGATTCGTTCTTACCGGCTGCGGCGGCAGCTCCGCTACCCCCAGCTCTCTGCAGGCCGCTACCGACGCGAGACAGTTCCTGCGTGGGTGCAACTATGTGAATATGGAAATGAGCGGCAACGTACCGCCCTACAAGCATGATCCCAAAACGGTAAACGTGCCGGTGCCCACCCGCCTCATCAATGCCTCCCACCATCAGGCGGCGGCAAGAGAAAAGGGCTTCCGTTCGTTCTGTACCGGCTATGCGTTTACCACCGTTTCCGCCAATCACGTGTGGGCGGTATCGAAGCTCCTCGGTGCGGATGCGTGGATCGGCACGCTGAAGGGAAGGCTCGGCCTGCCGCGGCATATTCTTGATACCCTGCCCAACGAAAAGGATATCGTCGGTGAGGCATTCGGCTTTGAAAAGAATCATCCGGAGCTGTTCCGGGGTGAGATGACCGGTCAGCTTGGCGTGTATTTCTCCTATGAAACCCGCAATCATACCTGCTTTGGCAATCTGTACGATGGATATTATAAGGATTACAGTGCTGCACTGATGGCGCTGTTCCGTGAGGGAATCTCTCCCCATACCGTGTTTTCATTCCCGAAGGATGCCGGGGAATATCCCATCATCCTTCTTGCCAGTGCCGCAAAGATGACCGATGAAGAAAAAGCGGCAATGGATACGTATATCAAAGCCGGCGGTAAGGTGATTGTCACCGGGCCTACGGCCGTTTCCGGCTGCGAGAACACCTGGACGCTCAGGAATCGGGTGGACGTGCCCGGCGAGGATTTCTTCATGTATATCCCCAAGGGCGATTCCTGGGGTAAAGAGGCGGATTGGGTGAGCCAGATCGGTGTGGAAGACAGTGCTGATCCGGATGTGTGGAGCGAGCCGCAGCCCGGTGTGTTCTATCATCCCCACCGCATCAGCCGGGGTACCAACACTGCCCGTGTGCTGGAACTTTGCAGGCAGTACATGAAGCCCATGCCGATAAAGCTTGCACGAGCACAGGGCTATCTTTCCACCATGTTCGAAACGGAGGATGCGGTGACCGTACAGCTTCTGGCAGAGGATTACGACGTGGATATCGACCACCATCTGGATGAGATCCGCAAGCACAGAAGCCGTGTGAACTTCGTCAATAAGGTGGAGCCCATCGCTCTGGACGGCACGGTGCAGATCGCGTGTGACAAGGATCCCGAGGTGTATCTGCCGTTTACAAAGGAAGAAGCAACGCTTTCCCGGGATGGCGGTCTTCTGACGATCCATCTCCCCGAAAAATGCTCGTACGTAATTCTCCGGTTTGAAAAGTAATAGGAAAAGATGCCGCACAGCCGTGCGGCATCTTTTCCTATTCTGTTTGTTTTACCTGAATATCGGGTGCAAAGGCCTTATCCAAGTCGGAGGCCAAGCGGTCTT
>JAZQDY010000243.1:0-3832 GCA_045547015.1 Eubacteriales bacterium
GGTTCCTGGAGCAGTTCCAGGATAAACTCTATTTTGGCACAGATATGTGTGCCACCTGGCAGTACGTTAAGGACACGAAGATCGCCAAACTCAGCCCATTTCTGGACGACGCTGTGGACAACGGATATATTTCCGAAGACGCCTACTACAAAATCTGCCGCGGCAACGCAGAGACACTGCTGGGGCTTAATTGACAACTTACGAGGTGCTTTATGATTACGGTAGAAGCAAAACTGTACAGCGAACCCCGCAGTGGTATTACGGATAATTTCCGTCAGTTTTACAAAGGGAAAGACGGTCTGACCCGGGTGGAAATGTGGGAAACCGCCTCTTCCAACGATTTTGGCGACAGCGCCAAGGAACGTATCAGCGAAGACAACGGCAAGACCTGGTCCGAATGGCGTGACATCTACGAGGAAAGCGGATTTGAAACCTACGGACCGCACGAGCGGAATTACCCCGGGGATCTGCGCCTTTTCTGGAACCCGGTACATAAGCATTACGCAGGCGTAGGTCTCTGCCGCCTGTTCCGTGAAGGACACGAGGAAGCCTACCGGAAGCTCTGGGGCGGCGACGCCGATTACGTTTCCGATCACGCCTACGTAGGTGTGGTCACCGAGGACGGCAAGCGCACCGACTGGCTGGTGAAATACGAGGACGGTGTTGACTTTGACCCGGCCGATCCCTTGAACATGGATCATTTTCACCGGAACGAAGCTTTCCCCAATCCTTATCTTGAAATTGACGACAACGGCGACATCCTCTTTGCCATGGGTGTTCCCGTATATAAATGCTGTGAGATCGCCGGCGTGGACGTAAACGAGCATTTTCCAAGTGCACCGTACATTCTCCGCAATCTTATGTTTATTCGCGGCGTGTGGAACGGTGAGCGGTACGACTTCATCCCTTCCCGCCCGATCCTCATCTCCGATCTTGTGTCCTCCCGCGGCGTGGACGAACCGACGGTGGCAAAGCTTTCCTCCGGCCGCATCCTGATCGTATTCCGCGGCTCCAATTACAGCACACCGGCCTGGAACACCCGCATTGAACCGGGCACGCCCGGCTTCAAGTGGTACACCTACTCCGATGACGGCGGAAAAACGTTCGTGCCGCCTATGCCGTGGCATTTCGACGACGGCGAGGTCATCTACTCCTCCGCATCCTATTCCCAGCTGATCCGGGATGCACGGAACAACCGGCTGTACTGGGTGGGCAATATCACCGGTCACAAAATTGATTCCAACCATCCTCGCTGGCCCCTTTGCATCGTGGAGGTAGATCCGACCTACGGCACGGCAAAAAAAGAAACGTACACGGTCATTGATACACGGCGTGAAGGCGAGACGGACAAAGTACAGCTTACCAACTTCCACTACGTGCAGGACCGGGTCAGCGGACGACTGGAAATCTATCTGACCAAATGCGGTCAGCATGCCGGCGAGCCCGCCTTCAGCGGTGAGCCGTGGGTATACTACGTGACCCTGCCGGAATAAAGAATAGACGATTTTCATTCTCGCAAAGGAGATTTCAATATGCACGTAAAGAAAATTGATATGCATGCCCATGCCGTTTCCTCCCACGGCTTTCCCCATCCCCGGGGCGATTTCTGGCCCATGCCGGAGGAACTGCTCGGCATGTATGAGAAAATCGGTATTGAGCGTGCCGTACTGATGCCGCTGATTACCACCGAGTTCTATTTTGAACCCACCACCAACCGGGAGATCATGGCCATGGCTGATCGGTATCCGGATTCCTTCAGCTGGTTCTGCAACATCGATCCCCGTCAGGGCAGCCATTCTCCCAAGACAAATTTTACCCCCGTTCTGGAACACTACAAAGCACTTGGTGCCAAGGGCGTGGGCGAGGTTTGTGCCAATCTGCCCTTTGACGATCCCATGTCCATGAATCTGTTCTATCACTGTGAGCAGTGTGGACTGCCCGTCACCTTCCATATCGGCAACAAGGGCGGCGACTATGGTCTGGTGGATGAATTCCATCTGCCCCGTCTGGAAACGGTGCTCAAGACCTTCCCCGGGCTGAAGCTGATCGGTCACTCTCAGAAATTCTGGGCAGAGATCAGCGGCGATCTCACCCCGGAAACCCGCGGCGGCTATCCTACCGGCAAGGTTGTCCCCGGCGGCAGAGTACCGGAGCTTCTGGCAAAATACCCCGGCATGTATGCAGACTTGTCCGCCGGCAGCGGTGCCAACGCCATCATGCGCGACCCTGAATTTGCTTACAAATTCCTTGAAGAATTCCAGGATAAGCTCTTCTACGCTACCGATATCTGTACCAATGATTTCGAGCGCATCAAAAACGATCCCATGGTACGCCTTGCCTCCTTCCTGGACGACGCAGTGGATAACGGATACATTTCCGAGGATGCCTACTACAAGATCTGCCGCGGCAATGCGGAGAAAATTCTCGGCTTGAAATAATTTTATAAAAATTAAATCTATTTAGAATCAGGAGATTATTACTATGGAAAAACTTGCTTATCTGGGCGGAAATCCCCTTCCGAAGGTAGAAGAACCCGCCGACATCTTCAAATGGCCGATTATCACGGATGAAGACAGACACGCCACCATGGACGTGGTAGAGCGCAACGCGTTCTCCGGCACGGATATCACTGAAGCTTTCGAGAAAGAGTTCGCTGAATGGCTGGGCATGAAGCACTGCGTAGCCGTTTGCAACGGTACCATGTCTCTGCTTGCCGCCATGTTCGGCGTTGGTCTGGGTGCCGGCGATGAGATCATCTGCCCCACCAAGACATACTGGGCAAGCTGCCTTTCCGCACAGCTTCTGGGTGCGTCCGTCGTCTTTGCCAACATTGTTCCCAACACCCTGGGTCTTGACCCCAAGGATCTGGAGCGCTGCCTGAGCCCCCGCACCAAGGCAATCATGGTCGTCCACTACATGGCTCATCCCGTGGATATGGATCCGGTTATGGAATTCGCCAAGAAGCACAACCTGAAGGTTATCGAGGACGTTTCCCACGCACAGGGCGGTCTCTATAAGGGACGCCGTCTGGGTACCATCGGTGACGTAGGTGCTATGTCCCTCATGAGCGGCAAGTCCTTTGCCGCCGGTGAGCTGGGCGCTCTGGTTACCAACAACGTGGAAATCTACGAGCGCGCACTGGCATTCAGCCACTACGAGCGCAACGATCTGAAGCACATCAAGGAGACCGAGTATCTGAAGCCGTTCGTAGGTCTGCCGCTGAGCGGTCTGAAGGGCCGTGTAAACCAGACCTGTTCTGCCGCCGCCCGTGTACAGCTCAAGTACTACGACGAGCGTACCGCTGAAATCCGCAAGGCTATGAACTACTTCTTCGACCAGCTTTCCGATCTGCCGGGTATCCATCCCATCCGCGTAGATGAATCCGAAGGCTCCAACATGGCCGGCTGGTACGTACCGGGATTCACCTACCGTGCGGAGGAGCTGGGCGGTCTGGACGTAAACGTATTCTGTGCCGCTGTAAAGGCCGAAATCGGCAGAACAATCAGCGCCGGCGGTAACTTCCCGCTGCACACCCACAGACTCTTCAAGGAGTTTGACCTGACCAACATCGGCAAGCCCACCCGTATCGCTTTCGCAGACCGCGACGTTCGCGAGACGGATGCCGGTCTGGCTCCCTCCGAGAAGATCATGATGATCGGTGCGCCCTGGTTCAAGAAGCTGTATCCTGAATACATCGATTACATCGCAGCTGGCTTCCGGAAGGTTGCCCTGAACGCTGACCAGCTTCTTGATAAGAAGGCCGAGAAGAAGAGCGAAGGCCGCTGGTACGGTACGGAGAACGAATAATTTTTAATATGCAAAAAAAGAGATG
>JAZQDY010000244.1:0-7935 GCA_045547015.1 Eubacteriales bacterium
TCCTTGGCTCACAGAACGACATGGCTACGATCCGACTTATACAAAAATCACGTCTGTATGGACACAGACGTGATTTTTTGTTCTCATTCATTTTCTGCAAATGTAAAATTATCGATATACGCGGTATACGCCCCGTCGTGATCCGTGCGGAACATGATGACGGGGATATTCTGCACCGCCGGTTTATTCGGATACCCGTTATCGAAATAGGTGGAGGTATCCAGCAGCACGCCGTCCAGGTAATATTCGGACACGGCGGTATCGCCGTCGGGGGTATAGACGATCTTCACCCGGTGATACTCCGTCCATTCCTTCGTGGCTTTGATGGCTTTGCCGTTTTCGGTGGTGCGGCTCATGGTATAGATACCGCCGTTTTTCCGGAAGGATACTTTCGTGGCAAACTCCCAGGAGCCAAGCTCCGCGATGAGCAGGGCGCTGGACTCGGGGGCGTCGAACTTGATATCAAACTCGCAGATGAAGCCCTTGCCGTTCTTCGTTCCGGCGTCAAAGAGGAGAACCGGTCTGCCGTTGCCGTCGGAGGAAATGCGGATCGCCTGGTTGCCGTCTTCTTCCTTCACCACGGTAATATCGCCCGTACCGCGCATGCCCTCTTTCTGTGGAATGGGACCCTCGTCAAGATCGTCAAAGGTATACTCGCACTGGGTGGCAAACTGGATCTTCTTCGTGGGCTCGGCCTCTTCCAGCCGTTTCACCACGTCCTGTGCGGTGATTTTGCCTCCGAACATCTGGGGGGCGGTAATATCCAGTGTATCGTAGACGTATTTACGAAGAGCGGTGACGATCATGGGGACGGCGGAAAGCTCGCCCTCAAACAGGGGCATAGCGGAAATGGCACCCTTATTGCCGGAGGAGCCATACCCGGCGTAGTAGGAATACATACCGTCCGGGGTTTTCAGTGCAAGCGTTTTTTCCACCGTGCGGCGGAGAAGCTCCGGCAGGTTTTCACAGAAATCTGCCCACACCTCTTCATTCGGCTCTTTCTGACAGTCAAACGCCGTATTCAGAAGTGACCAGGGATTGGCAATGTGGCAGGCGTGGCACTTGGGCTCGTCGCTGAGGATTACCGTCATGGTATTCTCTACCAGCGTTTTGAAATAAGGCATTTCCTCTTTACAGGATTTGAAGAAGCCGGCCACCTTATAGGTACCGCTCATCACGCCATAATTGAGCTCGTCGGTGCTGTGGTCGTTATCCAGAAATCCGGTATCCGGATTGATCTTCTCTTTGATGAGGTCCTTTGCATAGGTGAGGTAGCCCGCTTTTTCGATCTGGCCGAGGGTGGAGAGAAGAAGCGATCCCGCTGTGTAGGGCGAGGACCAATCCAGATATCCATCAAACCATGCTTTGAAATCTTCCTTGGATTTGAATTTGTTCTTATCAAGGGACGCCCGGTCCGTGGCTAAGGCACGGATGCCGGTTACATCCTCCGCCTTAGCGGTGCTTTTTTCCACACGCTCGCTGGCCGTGGGATACAGGGGCTTTTCGCCGATCATTTTCAGCAGCTGCTGGGCGGCACTGGACTCGTACAGCCGCTTACTGTCGCCCACGTATTTGCCCCAGGGCAGCTCGTACCAATAGCCGTCCTCCTCGCTCTGATGCTGCTGGGCGAAGGTTTTCAGTTTTTCCGTCATTTCATCGGAGAAATAGACGGTGAGTTTCGACGTATCCAGTATGCCGAGGCTGTTCAGCACACCCAATGACAGGGTGGTTGCTTCCAGATCCGGCAGGAAGCCTTCCGTTTCTTTGGCGCTTGTCTTAAAGAAGAATCCGCCGCTTTCCGGATCGTACAGATTGACGATCCAATCCACCATATCCTCCGAAAAGCATTCCGTCTCAAACCGATGGAGCATTTCGTACACTTCCCTGTCATACCGGGGATTCAGATACAGTCTGTCCCCGATGGTAAAGCAGGGAATACCGATCTCGTCTGCGACTTTTTCAAAAAATGACTGAGGCAGCATCAGATCTTTATCGATCATGAACGCCGGATGGGACAGCGTCAGCGTTTCGCCGTTGATCTGCACCTCGGCGCTGTCCACCGTCATAACCACGGACAGATCGTCCGCAGTTACCGCAGCGACGGTATTTTCCTCGTTCCATTTCACCGAATACTCCAGCGAACGGAAGATTTTCAGCATGGTAAACCAGGTCTCCCCCGCCAGAATCACCGGCGTTTCCCTGAGAACTACGTCCATATCGCCGATATTCACAACGGCATCCGTGTTCCGGGGCAAAGCCTCCGGATCAAAGACTGTCTCCGCTGCCGTAGTTTCCGGAAAATCCGTGTTCTCCGGTTCTTCCGCACTCGACTTTATACAGCCGCTGAGCGTGGCCGCCATCATGAGCGAAGCGAGCAAAAAAGCCAAAAACCGCTTCATAATATCGTCTCCTCTCTTTTTTCTGTTATTCGTTTTCTTCAAAGCGGAAATCTGAGATATATGCCGTGTACGGATTATCGTGATGGGTGCAGAACATGACGCAGAACACGTTTTCCGGCGCCGGCTTCGCGGGATAGTTGCCTACGAAGTAGCCGGAGGTATCCACCAGCACGCCGTCCACGTAGATCTCCGTTTTCGTATCCTTTCCGTTGGGGGTATACACGATCTTCACCTTATGATATTTTTCTGCGCAATCGGGAGAGGTATACACGTCCATGGCTTTATCGGCAGTACGTCCCATCACGCAGCCGCCCTCGCCGCGTTTGAAAGAGAGGACGGTGGAATACTCAAAGGTGCCGAACTCATTGAGGAAGAAGAAATTGCTCTTGGACGATGCGTCAAAACGAACGCCGTATTCGCAGGTGAAGCCCTTTCCCTTTTCCGTGCCGGCATCGATCAGAAGCACCGGTCTGCCGCCTTTGGGCAGAGCGTCGGTACCGCCGAGGGAGGTGAGTCGGAGTGCGTTTTTGCCGGGACAGGTCGGATCTTCCGCAATGGAAATATCGCCCGTAAAGCGGAACCCGTCCGCGGGAAGATCGCCCGCCGGCATCTTCGTGAAATCGTATGCACAGCGTACGGCAGGCTCGATTTTCTTCGTGGGAGCGGCAACAGATACTTTCGCAATCAGATCCTCCGCAGTATAGGAGGACGTAAGCTGCGGCGGCGTGATCTGCAGTGCGTTGTAAACGTGATTTCTCGTAGCGGTAACGATCATGGCGTTGCCGTTCAGATCGCCTTCCCACAGGGGCATAGCCGCCAGCATACCCTGGTTGCCGCCGATGCCCACACCGGGCGTAAAGGTGTAAATGCCATCCATGCCGCGGAGAGAGAGAATCTTCTCTCTGGTGCGGTCGAGAAGCGTAGGCAGAATATCATAATACTGATCCAGCACTTTTTTATCGGGATCCTTCTGGGACTGAATCGCATTGCGGAGCAGTGCCCAGGGATTGGCAATGTGGCACCCGTTAACACCGGGATAATCGGCAATAATCGTGTGCTCCGTGCTCTCCATCACCTTATCGAAATAGGGAAGCTCATATTTTTTGCTTTCGAAATAGAAATTGGATATCTTGTATGTACCGCTCATGTGGTCGTAATCTCTGTCAGGTGAGGTGGGGTTGTGGTCCAGATACCCCGTCTCCGGATTGATCTTCGCCGTCATCAGCTCCATGGCATAGTCCATATAGCCCGCACTCTTGATAAGGCTTCCGTGGGACAGCATATGGGAACCGGCAGAGTAGATGGAACGCTCCCAATCCAGATATCCGTCAAACCATGCCTTGAAATCCTCCCGGGAATCGAATTTCTTAGCGGCAAGCAGTGCTCGCCCGGTCAGAGATGCTCCAGAGGCGGCAGGCTGTGCCTCTTTATTTTTCACCCGCTCCTCCGCTGTGGGATACAGCGGTGCCTCGCCGATCATTTTAAGAAGTTGCTTTGCCGATCCGGATTCGTACAGACGCTTGCTGTCGTTGATATACTTTCCCCAGGGAAGCTCGTACCAGAATCCGTCATCGGGACTTTGGTGCCGCTGGGCAAAGTGCTTCAGCTTCTCCTTCATTTCGGGCGTGTAGATCTCCCCCAGCCGTGCCGTATCGATTACGCCGAAGTTTTTCAGGATTCCCAGCGCCTTGGCAGTCAGTTCCACCTCGGGGAGAAAGCCTTTCGTATACTTAGCACAGGTTTTGTAGTAGAAGCCGGCAGTTTCCGCATCGTACAGACTGATGATCCACTCCACCGTTTTATCGATCATTTTTCGTCCGAAGCATTCTTCCTCAAAGCGCGCCAGCGCGTCCATTACTGCCTTGGAATATACAGGTGTACTCATAGTCGCTCTCCTTTGTTATATCCTTTATTCGTTCTCCGCAAAACGGAAACGGGAAACATATGCCGTCATGGGATTATCGTGCTCTACCCGGAACATGGCGCAAAAGACGTCCTTTGGTGCTTCCTTCGTGGGATGATATCCAACGTAATACGAGGATTTCGCCATTTCCCTTCCATCCACGAAGTAGGTATTGGTTCCGTCCGGCGTATACACCAGCTTGACCGTATGGTACTTCGTCCAATCGACACAATCGATCACGGGAACATCCTCATGGGTTTTTCCTACCATGTAATAGCCATTCTCATTTTTGCGGAAGGATACCACGGTGGAAAATTCCCACGTACCGAATTTTGCGCGGATCAGATCGGTTAGGGGCAGATCGCAGTCGAATTTGATATCAAATTCGCAGGTAAAACCCTTTCCATTTTCCGTTCCCACGTCAATAAGAAGAACCGGCCGTGCATTGCCGGGCGTATGAATACGCAGTACGTTTTTCGATTTGTCCGCCGGATCGGGGGCCACGGTGATTTCGCCGCCGGTATAGCGGAAGCCCTGCTTCTGGGGCAGCGCTCCCGCGGCCATGGCGGAAAAATCGTACTGACAGGATGGGGCGGGCTGAATCTTTAGCGTTTTCGGCACCGCCTGCAGTTTTCTCACCACGTCGTCCTGCGTATAGGAGCTCCGGAGTGCCGGCTTTTCCAATCCCAGAAGGTCGTACAGTTTCTCTCTCATGGAAATAATAAACATGGGAATAGAGGAGATCTCGCCCTCGCACAGCGGCATAGCCGTATACATTCCCTGATTGGTAGACATACCCCGGCCGGGGAAATAGGAATACAGCCCGTCCGGTGTCCGGAGATCAAGAATTTTCTCCCGGGTGCGGCTGAGAAGCTGCGGCAGCAGGGCGTAATACTTTTCCATTACGGCAGGATCGAGATTGAACTGGGAATCAATCGCATTCCGGAGAAGCACCCAGGGATTCACGATATGGCAGGCGTGACAGTTCGGCTCCTTGCTTAAGATCACCTGCATGGTGCTGTCCATCACCTCGGCAAAATAGGGCATCTCCACCTGTTTTCCGCGGCAGTGCTTGCTCTCGTAGAAATAGCCGCTGGCTTTATACGTACCGCTCATGCGGTTATAATTGATTTCGGGAGCATCGGGCGTTCCCTCCAGAAATCCCGTTTTTGGATGGAGCCGCTCCTTTATTAAATCCAGTGCATATTCAAAATAGCCGGCGGAAATAATAAGGCCCATGTGGGAAAGCAAAAGAGAGCCGGCAAGATACATGGAGCCGTTCCAGTCCAGATATCCGTCAAACCATCTTTTGAAATCCTCTTTGGAAGTAAACTTCTTTGCGGCCAGGATCTCTTTTGCATCCATGGGACAGCCTTCCTGTGCCGGTTTCTGCTTCTCTAAAACCCGTTCGGAGGACAGCGGATACAGCGGTTTCTCACCGATCATTTTGAGAAGCTGTGCGGCGCTGCCGGATTCGTAGAGACGCTTGCTGTCCCCGATATGCCTGCCCCAGGGAAGCTCATACCAGAATCCGTCCTCCGGGCTCTGATGCTGCTGAGCAAATACTTTCAGCTTTTCAATCATATCCCTGGGAAAGATCTCCGTCAGCCGGGCAGTATCCAGCACGCCCAGATTTTTCAGCGTTCCAAGACATTTCCCCGTGCTTTCCACGTCGGGCAGAAAGCCTTTCGTTTCCTTGCCTGAGGTTTTATAGTAAAACCCGCCGATATCCCGATCGTACAGGTTGATGATCCAGTCGATCATCCGGTCCACCGTTTCTTTGCCGAAACATTCTTCCTCCAGCCGGTGCAGTTCGTCATACACCTCGCGCGAATACTCTTTTTGACGGATCGTTGCCATACCCTGCTCTCCTTTTCAGAAACAACATCATTGGTTTTCGTAAAAATCAACAAATTCGGGAAGTTCCCGGGTACAAGAATAGTATATAATGTTTTTTTGAAAAATGCAATGCATTTCTTGCTATCTTTTATGTAAATCTTGCTCAATTGTTCCGCCGCCTGCAAAAAACAGCACGGGCCCGTACGCAGGGCACCGTGCTGTTTTTGAATAGGTTATTTTTCGAACCGTTTCTCCATATAGCGGCAGTTTATGTATTTTTCCATCAGTGCCGCCCGGTTATAGAAATAATGATTGGCAGAATCGAATCCGATGGTAGGATTGCGCGCCTGAACGGCGGCAAGCCGCGCGGCAAGCGATGCCTCTTCCCGGGCTATTTCGGAAAGATCCCCCGCCGTATGCCCATCACGTACACGAACAAAGCGAATCTGCAGATACACAGAGCGGAAATGGCAGTACGAAGCCTCTGCTGCCTCCGTCAGAAGACGAAGCGCAGCCGACTCCTCCGCACAGGCAGACGGAATCCCGGCAAGAACATCAAGTCCCTTTTCCCAGATCGTGGAAAGCAGACGGAACTGCTCCTCGAACACATCCTCCGGATACATACTGCGCCAGTTCTCCAGATCGTCGTACGGAATGCCGGTCATGGTAGATTCAAATCCGCTGGGAACGGCATACAGAAGGTTGGAAGGACCTGCGAGATGCGGTGCCCGATATGCCACTTTAATATGGAACGGGAAATGATCGAACGCTTCGGTGAAATATCGTCCTGCCTCCTCTACCGCATCCACTGCCTGAGCGGGGAATACGTTTTCGTACAGTTCCCGAAGTGTGGGGATCGAGTCACTCTGATAGAACAGCGGAGAAAGCATGGAAAACGTCGGCGAGGGGAATCCTCCCAGCGTCCAGCCCAGCATCACGCTGTCCACACCCGCCCGGCAAAGGGAGGTCATATGCTGATACACCTGTCCGAACGCCGGCAAAAACGGCGTGAACGAGCATTCCCATGTATTGTTGAACTGACACTTTGCCGCCGCATCGTGTCCTGCCCTGTGTGCGGTATCCCACACGCCCTTTGCAAGGGCACCGGGGCCTACTACAGAAATGGAATAATCCAAAACGCTGGTCTTTATACCGCCGATCACCTTTTCCACGGCTCGCTCACTGACCGCCATCACGGCGATTTCCTTGGGCATCCGCTCGATGGCATCGGCAATCATGGAGTCATCCCAGTTCCAGATCCAGGCAATCATGCGGATATCCGGCTTCACCGAAGCGGCCGCTTTGTAGATCAGCGTGTTCACCTCAGCGATCACTTCGGCACGGGTGCGTTTTTTGCATCGGGGACAGTTGGTCTCACCATTCAGCTGATGAGAATAGCAGTTGGTATGATTCTCCGAGGCGGTGATGGTGAAGAATCCGCCCAGAAGCGGCACCTCCCGCACCAGCATAGATACTGAATCGGTAAGATATTTCTGCACCTCGGGCGTAGAAGTGCACAGGCATGCGTTTACGATAGCATCCGCACGCGGGGCGGAATCCATATCCGTCTTAAGACGGAACGTCTCCCCTTGAAGATGGGGATATTTCTCAAAAAAGGAAAGAGGCATGCACCGGGGCTCATTCAGATAAAGGAACAGCCGGATACCGTATTTCGCCATGCGCTCCGTCAGCTTCCGAAGCCCTTCCAGGCGTGCTTCCCAGCCTTCCGACATGGACGGCTCAAAGGGGAACGGCGTAAGCTTATACAGCACCGCCTGGCACCAGATTCCGTTT
>JAZQDY010000245.1:0-3747 GCA_045547015.1 Eubacteriales bacterium
CAAACTACATTTTGGTTATTTCCTAATTCTGTCGAAGTAGCAGTGGAGAGTGGTGCTTTGGAAGAAAAATCTGCAGATAGGCCACCATTGGCGGTAACGATAGAAAAATACCCACACCCATTTATCAATGAAGGACGTGCAAGATTTACGTGTAAAATATGTTTGTATGCAATCGTGTTATCAAATTTCACAAAAATGCCTTTGTGTCTGTATATATACACGCCTTGTGCAGTTAATTCGATTATTTTCCCAAAGATATCCTTAAATGACATTCCATAATATTTCGAAAAATCAGGTTGAATGTCTGTTGATGTTGCGGGAGTGTTATCTATTGGGGTACAGGAGGTTCCACATTTTACGCAAAATTTTGCGGTGTCATTCAACTGTGTTCCACACTCTTGGCAATATTTCATTTTGTATGCCTCTCGTTATGTTTTTGTAATACTTAAAAATCATTCCGAATTATATTTTTAAGACCGCAATTCGTGAGAATTGCGGTCTGTTTGGCGGAGAGAGAGGGATTCGAACCCTCGTGTGGTTTCCCACAAACTGATTTCGAGTCGGAGTCGCTATTGTCTGCGGTTCATATTTCATTTTCAGCGGGTTTCTTGATATACTTTCCGCTTTTTATCCGGGCATCTGCGGGCTTCGGCTCATCGTCGGGAATTGCCCACGAGCGTCCAATTCGCACTGCGCCCGGTACGCGTTCTTCGTTACACAAAATCTGTATGCGCCGTGGTGAAATGCCCCAGCGTTCTGCGGTCTGAGCAACGGATAGATATTTCATTTTCAAGCCTCCCGATTGTTTTGCTCTCGTTTTCAGAAAAATCGAGGGCGCATTTTTATTTTCATCACAATTCATATCCAACACAGGAGGGATCAAATTATGTCGGAACGTACTCGCCCCATACGCATTGAGTTCTGCGTCACCGAACAGGAACAGAAACTCATACAACACAAAATGGCACAGCTCGGTACTAAGAACGTGGGGGCGTACCTTCGCAAGATGGCGATTGACGGTTACATCATCAAGGTGGACTACACCGAACAGAAAAAATTAGCCGCTGCCGTCAGCCGAGCAGCCGCAAACATCAACCAAATCTGCCGCCGGATCAACAGCACCGGGCATTTCTACGAAGAAGACGTTGCTGCGCTGAAAGAAAAACAAACAGAGATATGGGAGCTGCTGCGACAACACCAGAAGGAGGAACTATGACCACAACGGGATTATCCATGTGTGGATTTTCCGTCGCCGGTTTTTCAGATGGTGGATAGCGTGACTGTCCAGACCGTTCCGATATTGGATTTCCAGACGGCGGATTTCCGAACGTTCACAGAGGATGAAATTCATACTCAAATCAATAAGAAATAAATTAACTCTCAATATAGTCATCCATCAATCTATCAATACATTTTTTGATGAATAGGATGGGATAGGAGGTCACAATGACAGAAAACTTTTCACGCTTTACCGTCGAGAGCCTTTCGGCATCTTACATACCGTTCCCACGGTTTCTTATGGAGGACAACCTTGCAGATATCTCCAACGATGCAAAGGTGCTGTATGCGCTTATGCTGGACAGAGCCAGCATATCAAAGGTCAACGGTTTTATTGAGTCGGACGGCACGATCCGTCTCTACTTTACCGTAGAACAGGCATAGAAGAAACTACACCGAAGTTGGCAGTGCGTCACACGCATATTCCGAGAGTTGGAGTCAAGCGGTCTGATCTGCCGCAAGAAACAGGGGCTTGGAAAGACCGCGCTGATCACGCTCAATTATCCGTCCAATGCAAAACTGATCCAGCCGAAGGAGACAGGAGAGATTCTGTCAGGATAAAGGTCGAAAATCGGATATTTTTTGCCCCACAAGCGACGCAAACGCTGTGGGACATATCTTTACTCGTCCGCGCCATAAACCGCGCTTGTGCGCCGTGAAGGGAGGAACAGAATGGAGAAAAAGAACGGCTATGATATGAATGATGTCAATTGCGCTGAGATTCCGGAGTTTGTATATGAATCTCTGGCAAGGAGCCTGCTGCCGGTGATTCAGAAGTATTATGAAAGCGATGAGGGTAAGCGGGAATTTGCTGAATGGAAAGAGAAAAAGAAAGCTGCGGAGAAAAAGTTCTACGTAAACCAAACGCGGGAGGATTGCCATACTTGGCAGTCCTCCCGTTTTTGTGTTTACCAATCTACAATTTCCTCGATATAAACAATAAATCCGAACCCGTTTCCGATTGGATAAAGGTTCGGATTATATTGATTTGCTGGGCCATCGGGGACTCGAACCCAGGACCGACCGGTTATGAGCCGGGAGCTCTAACCAACTGAGCTAATGGCCCGAACAGAAGTATTATAGCATATTCTTCCCGGTCTGTCAAGGGATTCCGAATAAATGGAAATCCGGCGAAATTTTCAGCGAATTTTTCACGGTATGGGACGCCGTACTTGACTTTATCCCCGAAATCATGTACAATAAAGAGAGTAAAACTGACCTCATTTTACTTCACATAAAGGAGACAACCACCATGATTAAAGTAGGCGTGATCGGCTGCGGTACCATCGCCAATTCCGCACATATTCCTTCCTACATGAACTGCCCCGATGCGGAAATCAAGTATTTCTGCGACATCATCCCCGAAAGAGCACAGGCCGCTGTGGAAAAGTACGGCTGCGGCATCGCTGTCACCGACTACCACGAAGTGCTGAACGACCCCGAAATCTACGCGGTTTCCGTCTGCACCCCCAACAAGATGCACCCCATCATCTCCATCGACGCGCTCAAGGCAGGCAAGCACGTTCTCTGCGAAAAACCCGCCGCAAGAACCTACGCGGAAGCTCTCACCATGCAGCAGGCTCAGCATGAAACCGGTCTGACCCTGAACATCGGCGTGGTCAACCGCTTCAACACCGCTGTCAACGAAATCAAGAAGCTCATCGACGCAGGCGAGCTGGGCGAAGTTTACCACGTTTACGTTTCCTTCCGCGCTCACCGTTCCATTCCCGGTCTGGGCGGCGCATTCACCACCAAGGAAATCGCAGGCGGCGGCGCACTCATCGACTGGGGCGTACACTTCCTCGACATCGTAATGTACTGCACCGGCGACCCCGCACCTCTGACCGTATCCGGCAAGGCGTTCTCCAAGCTGGGCGTTGATATGCCGAACTACGTTTACGAATCCATGTGGGCGGAAAACACCAAGGATCTGAACGGTACCTACGACGTTGACGACTCCGTTACCGCGTTTGTCCGCACCGAAGGTCCCACCATTACCCTCAACGGCGCATGGGCTCAGAACATCGGCGTGGGCGAAATGTTCATCGACTTCCTGGGCACCAAGGGCGGTATCCGTCTCCAGTACGGCGGCGACTTCAAGGTTTACACCACCAAGGACGGCAAGCTCTACGACTACACTCCCGAATACGAATCCACTCCCATGTTCCAGAACGAAATCAATGCATTCGTTGACTGCGTACAGACCGGCAAGAAGCTGGCTTCCCACATCGACCGGAACATCCTCACCTCCAAGCTGATGCAGGGCATTTACGACTCCAGTGACGCGGGCGTGGAAGTTAAGTTTTAAGTGAGGTTTCAGTCGCCGGAGTCAGTGAAATTCTCACGTTGTGAGAGTGAAATTCACCTTCGGTGAGTGAAATCGCTTTGCGGTGAAATATGCCTGCGGCATGTGGAGCGGCAAAGATATGCGAAAAATACTGAGAAAGGACTGATACAAGTCGGAAGCCA